>JAIQGI010000004.1 GCA_020072565.1 Terriglobia bacterium | reverse complement strand
GCCAATCACGCAGGCTCGGCGGCAGCAGCAGGAGCTGCTCCGGACAGTAGGAACGATATGTTTTTGCCATGGAACATAAGGTAAATTTCTCGAGCCCGCCGATCAATAGAAATCAGACAATTCTCGGACGGACTCCTAGTGTAATCTAAACTCGCATTGACAAATGCACCCGTTCCAGTGACTTTGACATCAGGCCACGCTCCAGTAATGGGAAGTCCACATGCAATCGTGATGCGACCTGCCCGACTTTTATCTGAACGCTGCGCAAACTGAAGAGAGCCGATTCTCTCAGTTAGACCAGTGCTGACAATCACCTGTACAGGTTCGACGCTGATCCCGAAACTACCGGGTGGAATGCCTACTGTGGTTCCCAGCAAGTTGGCATGTTCAAGCACGATTGACACGTCACTAAGGGAGGGTTCATATCCCAAATCTGGTAGTGACAGCCAAGTCATGAGGTTACTGAAAAGCTTTCCTTGCGCTTGCGTCAGAAAGCCACGGTTCAAGAGTTCTCGGACGACATCTTCATCATCCTCAAGTGATGACACTGGAGGCTGTGCGAGTGGTCCGAGCCCTGTCAGGGCTTTCTCGGCGAATCCTCTCAGTCCGTTGGTCAGTTCACTCTTGATTCTGAAAAAGGCAAGCTGAGGCTTACTCTTTGCCAGATTGAGAATCTCGTCTGGATGTGAGAGAAAGATTCCCACATGGGAAACATCCGGGCGGGGTAGCATACGAACAGTCACGGCTTCCTTCTCGATGACCTGCTCAACTTCTTGTGCCTTTCTCCTTAATCCAATCTCAGCTTTACCGAGCTTGATGTACTCAATCTGGTCCAGAAGGGGGGCCACCACTACTATGACGAGGAGCGCAATGGAAATGGTATCCATTGGCATTAGGCCAGGACGGTGAGCGTGAACGAGAAACAGGCCGAGTGCCACGATAAGCACTACCCATTTATAGACTCTGAGGAACATGTGGCTGTTCCTTTCTGATCCAGACCGGGGTCCGAATTTCCTTTGTCACCTCGGGAACGCCTATTTTAACAGACCCGTCGTCCCCGCTCAGGAGCAACCGAATCGAGCGCCTGCCGCATTAGGTCCGCAATGGAGTCCAGGCAGCTCACCTCCTGGAGCAGTGCATTCCTGAGCTTGCCCACTGGCTGTGAAAGGGTTACGTCAACCAGGCTGGCAATCGTCTCTTCGAGGTTGTGATGCTGGTTCCGAATCGCCAGTAGGGCGGCGGAGATTTGTGGGTCGTTGATTCTGTTTTCCATCCTTCCTCCATTCGCCACGGGCTGGGCTGTTTCATCAGAACCGGCGGATTGCACAACGATGAGGCGGATGCTCTTGCCGCGATCCCCCACGAAGGTGTCGCTTGACCCAGGGGCGGCAAGCAAGAAATGGAGGCTCCCAGGCAAATGCGGTGACCGCATGGGCTCCTTTCATTCGCATGGGGACCTCCAAGAGAATCTGCGAGGCGGGGGAGCGCCCGTGGGCGGCCTCTCAGAGGTTTTGAGCTGCGGTGGAAGGGTAGCCCAAATGGGTGGGCAGATGCAAGTCTAAAGTTGGCAAGGGGATCGAGGAGGTTGCACGTCCTGGGCGATCCTCCGAGTCATTCCCAGTTCATAGGCACCCATCCCCTGCCCGTGTTGATGCAAGAGGTGTGCGGAGAGGCATGGGTTGTCCCGGAAGAGGGGACCAGTGCCGGGGCAGACACCGGACCCGCATCATCTTGCCCGAACCGGGAGGGCCGATGAGCATAATGTTATGGTCGGTTAAAAAAAAGAACCTTTTGTACTTTTATTCTAATGAGCTAAAATGATATATTTGCAAATGATAAATCCAATAACAGTAGTAGGGAGTTCGCCATGAACTGGGATGCAATTGTAAATAAAGTGACCCCTTATATCGTCAGAATCGAAACGCCTCAAGGACATGGTACTGGGTTTCTATGTTTCTATAATAGGGATAAGTCCTTCTATGGAATTGCCACAGCCAGGCATGTTGTTTCTTATGCCGACGAATGGCAGCAACCGATCAAAATTCTAGCTTATCCTTCTTTTGCTCAGGTATTCCTTAAGGAGTCACCACAATATATCATTTTCTCGGACTATAACACCGACTCGGCCGTTATACTCCTTTCAGTGGCAACTCAACTTAAGCTTCCCGAAACCATAATACCGTTGCTTCCAACCGATGTGCCACTTACGATTGGTACGGAGGTTGGCTGGCTTGGATTCCCAAGTGTTGCTCCATATGATTTGTGTTTTTTTTCCGGGATGATTAGCGCCTGGCAGGAGGGGAAACATACATATTTGATTGATGGTGTGGCTATCGAAGGTGTCAGCGGCGGGCCGGTTATTTATGCCACTGAAACTGAAGGCGTACAGATAATTGGTATTGTGTCAGCTTACGTCAGCAACACGGCGCTTCCTGGCCTTGCAATTGCTAGAGATGTATCACATTTTCATGATACGATCAGCAAGATACAATCTATGGACGACGCTAGAGAACAAAAACAAAAACAAGAGCAAGAAAAAAAATCCCAAATGTCCGCAAGTCCTTCCACGGAACCTCCGCGCGATCCAGACTAACGTAAAGACTCCGATCAGGGCAGGACTGCGAGGGCTCAGTCCTGCACTTGGGCTCCATGTAGCAGCACCGGTCCGTGCAACCATGTAGTTTCACGACAAAGGGTTTTATTTCAGAAAATTATTGTTGCAGATTCGCCGATGGGTTCAGCGGACGCCTGCAATTCTTCCCAGTAGCCTGGAGGGGGTCAGAACAATGTTGATTGCCCATCATCTTCGTCATCTTCGGCGAGAATAGGCAACACGCCCTGTTCTGCATCTCGGGGCACGATACTTTTTGCATTCAATCCGGGTTCGCGGTCCAGTAGTTCACGGATAGGCGAAAGCTCGGGAATCGTGAGCGTTTCGCTGATTGCAAGGTCTATCTGGCAGCGCACAGGATCTAAACTTAATTGCGAAAGCGGCTCTAAACCTTGGTGTGAAAGTGCATCGTAAGAAGCTGCCAAGGATGCGAGCTGCGTCATGGATAGCGACTTTACATCAAGAACCGGCATAGATGCCCAAGCTGGCTTTTTCATTTGCATCCATGCACTACGTGTTACAACGCGGCGGCCAAAATACAAAAGAATTGCGGGCGAACTATTGAGCCACAACAAGAGGGCCTTCTCTTGATCCAGCGTCAGCGAGTCCGATTTCAAAGCCCACCACGTGTTACCAAGAACCTCTGTGCCGAATCCAACTGCAAGAACTCGGTGTGTTACGGGCCATAGACGTTCCACAAGAAGGACCCTGCCAGCCTTAGACCACACTTCGGTTGCACTCTTAAGCTTCCTTCCTGTTGCGGGCTTAGTCCGTGCAAGTAGGTTAGCCGTTGGCGTCTGGGCAATGGACGTAACTTTTTCCGAGGAATGACCCCAAAAGGCAGGATAGGCCGACCAGTCCTCGGTGGAGACGGTAAAAGCATCATGAATATCGCGCCGGTCATAACCGAGGCCACCCAAACTGTCCAGCCGACACACCGGAATTCTGGAGGGTTCCACGCCCGGTAGACGAACGTTTCCAGACTGGAGGCTCCAGCATGCTCGTATGAGTTCAGTCTGTGCAAAGAGAGCACCTGTCCAATTCTGCTCGCCCGTAGCGGCGGATACTGTGGTGATTTCACCCAGCTTGCCGCTAGACCCACTGATTGTGGTTAATCCACAACCTTCTATTGTCACAGGGTCACCTGCCCGAACGATTCGGTTTGCGAGGTCCATTGCTTCATGAATTGAACGTGGATTTCGCCATAGGTTGATGTACGTGGTGCGTCCAGGTTCTTCCTTTTTCTCGCGCTTTCGGGCGATGAAGAGGATTTCAGAAAGGTCGGTGTTTTCTGAAAAATTTGTGCGTTCCGGGTCATGGCTTGAAATGACCGTTTCCAGATGATAGCTCGTGGCGATCAACTGTCGTGTGCTGGCCCAAGCCTCCCCGGAAACCAGGGCTGCCGGGAGCACAAACGCTAGGCGGCCTCCTATCTTGAGCCAGCGGTCAGCTAAGGCCACAAACACACTCCCTAAGCCTGCTGTGGCACTGGCTCCGATTAGTTTTACCCGTCGCTTCAATTCGGCCTGAAGTTCTCCTCGTTCATCAGGTAACGAGCCAAACAACAGGTTCCCCCCTACACTGCGAACGAAAGGCGGATTCATCACACAGAGGTCCAATTCTGGCAGTTCCGCCATGGATGCCTTAGAGGATGATGCACCAGCACGAACAGATCCCAAATGTGAGTAATCAAGAGCCATTTGCGTCGGAATTTTGTTGTTGCTGAGAAAATCCAAACTGCCGAGTTTAGCTCTTCCGCGATCCATGCCGAGCGGCATAACAAATAGCCCCATCCCTACGAAAGCCACTTCGGGGGCCAGCATAGCTAAGGTTGATGCAGTTAGGTGCACGGCAGAAGGAAGAACGTCGTAGCCATGAAGCACGTGCTCCATTAGAACCCGATGCAGCGCGGACATATCCTTGACATCAAGAGGAAGACCCCGTTCGGCACGCTGACGGATGTAAACGTCGGTTATAGCCTGGGCTGTTGCCATCAACAGCGTTCCTGTGCCGCATGTGAGATCAGCCACCTTAAAGCGGGCTAGCTCGGTTGGAGAGCTAAAATCCTGTTTCCATTTTGCGGCCATAGTCAGCTTTAGGAGGAGCGTGCCTGCCGCGACTGACGTGTAATAGGTGCCGAGGTATTTTGCATAATGCAAAAGCCAATGATAGATACGGCCCATGAGGTCGTGGCGAAGGGCAGCCTGCTGAGCACAGATGCTGATTGCCTCAGCCAGCAGAGAACGGGTTGCCAATGCAGAGTTAGCATTGACTGGAAGCTCGTCCAAAACGCGTTCTCCGAGTTGGAATATAGGAACGTAATTGATTTTCTTCCAAATCCATTTCCAATGTTTCGCCGCAGCTCCAACGATGTCTTTCTCATTTTCAAGTTTGCGAAGGCCAGGGACACGGCTATCTGTTCCTGCAAGCTGTTCTTGAAAAATAAAGGCATTGGCGAGGACTAGTGCAGACACCTTAGCCGCCGTTTCTCGACGTTCCTCCGCCTTCTGACGGGTCTCCCCCTTCGGCGGTATAAGCCCAAGGATTTGGGATAAGCGATCACACGATCCCTGCTGGTCCCTCCATAGTTTTGCAACTACGTCCAGGTGTGCCGAAAGCGATTTAGCTGTCTGCTCTACAATATCATCTTTGGTAAGACCTTCCTGGGCATGTCGAAGGGCGTCCATCAGAGATGCAGGAGTGCCTTCAAACCAGTCCTCTGTTTCGCGTGTTTCGGCAACGATACGATACTTAAGCTGGGAGGCGCTCAGCGCATCAAGAACCTTGGTAGTTGTTGTACTACGGAGAGCAACGGGGTAAACCGTTGCCGCAGCTATATGGGCGATGCCGCTCTGGACACGTCTGCGAGCATCGTCTAGAACAGTTTGCTCAGCATTCGGATGGTCGGCGAATTTTCCCTCTATTACAACACGGAGACCCCGAAGCTGAAACAGGACATCGGGGCGATGACGGCCATGAACGTGAATGGTCTCCGCGTCAGCAGTGACACCAAGGCGAGAGATAAGAATGGCGAGCTGCGTGTTTACCACTTCCTCGCGGTTTCGTTGTTTGGGCATTTGTGCGCTTCCAGGCAATCGCTTTTTTGAAAGACTAAAAGACTGATTGTATGGCGCAATCGGTCAATCTGCAAAAGGCTTTATTTACCTTGATGCCTGACAACCCACACTGCAGCTAATGCCGTGTCCAATTTTTTTTGTTGCGCGGATACAGAGCGAGGTATGCCCCATCGTCGCAGAAGGGACCCGTATCCGGGGGGTAGGGGGTCATCCGGGCGCATGGGCGCAGGATTTGGCAATAGAGCCTTGACGGAAATGGCAATGCAGACTCGACGCCAGCCAGGGAACCAACGCTCCAGCATGGAGCGCGGGAGGAGAGCGAGGGAGCCAGCAGATCCACGCGCCTTCAGTGCAGGGAACGGGAGCGCAGAGAGTGCATAGCTGCCGCGCGACGGTACGTCGCGTGGGAGGCTTCCGCAGAGAATGCAGCCCGTCGTGTGGCCCGCGCTCCCTACGGGGCGCAGGAGCCCACGTTCATGTGTCCCCCTTGCCTAGATTACCTGCGACGCATTGTGCCCTTACTGTGGGGGGCTCAGAAGCCCCAAGACACGGCAGCAGACCCTATCCTGCCTGTTACCAGCACGGGATCGCAGCGGAGAAGCAGGACCACACCGCTCCTCTCGCATTGAAAACCCCCTCGCATCCAATGCAGGATTCGGTGTAGCCCCGCGAGCATTACGAACGGAGCTGTAGTTCATTTCACTTTCTTTTTTTCGGCGCTGTGGAGCCCGAGGACGCGGAGCACTGTAGCAGAATTTGTAGAGAGTACGCTGTAGTTTTGAGGAGTATGGGCTTACATCGCCCCTCACAGAAACCCTGATTTTACGCGGTCAGACTCACGTATCCCACTCGGTGCAAAGTGCCGTGGAATTATTAAGAGTCAGTTGCTCTGCCAGTTGAGCTAACGGCCCACCCTGTCGACTGAATGCGGTGTCACACCGGGCTCAGATGCTCAAAGATGTCCCGCTGCAACGCGCACTAGCGTAACACGACCTCGCGCCAATTCAAAGACCGATTAGAGATCGAAAACCTGCTTCAAAATAGAGACAACAAGTGGAAAGCGCCAGGATCGGTATCGCTATCGCCATCGCCATCGGAACTCTTAGCTGGCAAAAGCCGATAGCATTACCGATTGCGATCCCGATACCGATCCCGACAATTCGCCAACCAGACATGCATGCGTTTTCATGCTCGTGGGTGCGCCCCGGCCCATGAGCGGCTGCTTCGAAAATGAACCTGGCCGGGTGCGGTCGGGCCGCCCGCGCCTGCGACGTGGGTCGCGGGCGCCGACGCGACCCTCTTCTTGCCTCCCAACATCGCCCCGATTTCCATGCGCCGTAGGGTGCACCCCTGGCGCATGAGAGGCTGTTCTGAAAGCGGCGTCGTGCCGCCGCACTCCGAAGCCGATTCGCGGCATGTGCAGCGGATTGCGGAAGCCGGCCGGATAGCGGTATGTTTTGATGACTTGTGTGAGGTTTCACAGCCGCTGCTACGCGCGGTATCGGGAAGGAGCCGTTTCATGAACACACCCACACAGCTTTTGATCGGAGGCAAGTTTCAGGACGCGGCCTCGGGTAAGTCTTTCCCCACCTTCAATCCGGCCACCGAGGAACTGCTGGCAGATGTGGCCGAAGCGGCCGCACCTGACATCGACGCCGCCGTCGGCGCCGCGCGCGCCGCTTTCAACCGGAAGTCCTGGCGCACCATGCCGGCGCGTGACCGCGCCCGGCTGCTCTGGAAGGTCGGCGACCTCATCATGAAAAACGCCGACGAACTCGCGCGACTCGAAACCTTGAACAACGGCAAGCCGATCTTCGAATCGCGCAACGTCGACATCCCGGCAGCCGCGGAGACCTTTTACTACTACGCCGGCTGGTGCACGAAAATCGAGGGGGAGACCATCCCCGTACCCGGGAACTTCTTCAACTACACGCTGCGTGAACCGTACGGCGTGTGCGGCATCATCACCCCGTGGAACTTTCCGCTTCTCATGGTTGCATGGAAGCTGGCCCCGGCGCTCGCCTGCGGCAACACGGCCGTGGTAAAAGTGGCGGAGGAAACCCCGCTCACCGGCCTCCGGCTCGGGCAACTGTGCCAGGAGGCGGGCCTGCCCGACGGCGTGGTCAACATCGTCCCCGGCTTCGGCGAAAGCGCGGGGCGGGCACTGGTGGCCCATCCGGACGTCGACAAGATTTCCTTTACCGGCAGCACGGCAGTCGGCAAGGAGATCATGCGCAGCGCCGCCGACACCCTGAAGAGAGTCTCGCTCGAGCTCGGCGGCAAATCGCCGAACATCGTCTTCGCGGATGCGGATCTCGATGCCGCGGCCAAAGGAGCGATCAACGGCATTTTCTATGGGAAGGGCGAAGTCTGCACGGCCGGCTCTCGCCTGTTCATTGAAGAGGCAGCCCATGACAAGCTGATGGAAAGGCTGCTCGAACGCGCCCGAAAGCTGGAGCCCGGAGATCCGCTTCTTCCCACGACACGCCTGGGCGCACTGGTCTCCAGAGCGCAGATGGATCGCGTTCTCGGCTATGTGGAAACCGGCAGGCTGGAGGGTGCCACGCAGGTCCTGCCCGGAGGGCGTGCCGGCGACCGCGGGTTCTTCGTCAAGCCGACCATATTCGACGGCGTCGCGCAGGGAATGCGCATCGCCCAGGAAGAGATTTTCGGGCCGGTGCTGGCGACTCTGACGTTCAGCGACGCGGACGAGCTGATCGAGAAGGCAAATGCCACGATCTATGGGCTGGCCGCGGCGGTGTGGACTCGGGATATAGGAAAAGCCCACCGTATCGTCCGCGAAATTCACGCCGGAACCATCTGGATAAACAGCTACAACATGCTCTCCGAACAGTCACCTTTCGGGGGCTACAAGCAGTCGGGCTTCGGCCGGGAGCTGGGCAAGCAGGGCATAGACCTCTACACCCAGGTGAAGTCAGTCTGGGTCAGCCTCGATTGAAGCCAGGTGCAGAAAAGCCGGGCTCCTGGCGATCCGAGTCCGCTGCGGTCGGGAAGGCTGTTTGGCTTGACAGGGGTGTGTGCCGCACTATACTACTGCCTTGCCGCTGCGCGGCCATGCAGGGCCGGCGCAACACGGTAAGATCGCCTTCATAACATAAGCGTACGCTCGAGCCGACGGCCGCTCCGGGGATCGAGGAGGAGAATCATCCGTGAAGAAGGAAATCAAGAGGATCATGGTCACCGGGGCCCTGGGTCAGATCGGGTCGGAACTCACGTCTGCCTTGCGCGGCAGTTTCGGCGCGGACAATGTCGTTGCAACCGACTGCCGGCCGCAGCCGCCCGAGAGGCTCAAGGACATTGGCCTGTTTCACAGCGCAGATGTCACGGACATCGACGCTCTCGAGCGGATCATCCGGCAATACGATATCGATACCGTGTTCCACCTGGCGGCTATCCTCTCGGCCACGGGGGAGCGGAATCCTCAGCTCTGCTGGCAGGTCAACATGAACGGCACGCTCAACATCCTCGAGCTCGGCCTGCGCCACCGCATGGCGCGCATTATCATACCCAGTTCGATCGCGGTCTGGGGCAAGGGTGTCCCGCTCGAGAACACGCCCCAGGAGACGGTGCTGAAGCCGTCCACGATGTACGGCGTCACCAAAGTGTGCGGCGAACTGCTCGGCGATTACTACGTGCAGCACTTCGGGCTCGACGTGCGCGGCCTGCGATATCCGGGGATCATCTCGCACGAAACCCCGCCGGGCGGCGGCACCACCGACTATGCCGTGGCGATCTTCTATGACGCGGTGGCAAAGGGCCGGTACACGTGCTTCGTCAGGGAAGACACGGTCCTCCCCATGATGTACATGCCCGATGCAATTCAGGCGACCATTCGGCTGGCAGAGGCCGATTTCTCGAGACTGCGCCACCATTCCGATTTCAATCTCGCGGCCATGAGTTTCAGCGCCGGGGAACTGGCCGGCTGCATCCGGAAACACCTCCCTCACTTCGAGATCTCCTATGAACCCGACTACCACCAGGCAATTGCCGACTCCTGGCCACGCTCGATCGACGACTCCGCTGCTCGTAAGGAGTGGGGCTGGAAGCCCGAGTGGGACCTGGAGTCCATGACACGGGATATGCTCGCGCACCTGCAGGCGCGCATGGCAAAGCCGGGGACAATCAAGTAGATACTGCCTCTTAGCCGGATCT
Source organism: Terriglobia bacterium (assembly GCA_020072565.1). NCBI lineage: Bacteria > Pseudomonadati > Acidobacteriota > Terriglobia > Terriglobia bacterium. Next base: position 207,067 of record JAIQGI010000004.1, on the reverse strand, counting down.
AGCCTGAATTATCTATGAAGCAGAGCCGCACGCCCGTGAAAAGCAACAAGACTGGACGCGGATGAACGCCGACCAAGACCGAACGGTCGGCGGCGGTCAGCGCTTTTCCGCGTCCAAAACTGCATGTCGGTCTCATATTCATAAATCATCCAGTCCAGAACATTACCGCCGCAACCCGCTCATGACTCATCACTCAATTCTCAGTACCTCTTCTTTGCCGTCATGATTGGTTTCAGGCCGCGCGCGCCGTCGAGCAATCGGCTGCGTTCCGCCGCAGTGAGTGGTGAATATCCTGCAGCCAGTTCGAGAGTCATGCGATACAGGCGCTCGTCTCCCGGTGGCAGAACTGCGCATACATCTTCGGAGAGAGAAAAACGAAGCGCCAGCAGAGCCAGGCCCGGGTCCTCGATCGGACGATACCAGCAATTCGGGAAGGTCCTGATTTCCCCCGTGCGCCAGGCGGTTTGGGCCAGAACCTTCAGGGCCACGCGCGCAACGCCGCGCGCTTGCGCCTTTTCCATCACCTGAGGCCCGAAATTGCCCCGGGCGTAGCAGATGTAGTTTACGGGAAAAAGGACCGCGTCGAGACTGAGGCGGTCAAGCATGGTGAGGGCCACCGGAACCGAGTGCGAAGAAAAACCGAGAAAGCGTACCAGCCCTTGCTCGCGAGCGAGCAGAAAGGCTTCCGCGGCGCCGCCGGGCGCGCAGATGCTTCCGGCATCTTCCGCCCTGTTGACGGCGTGGAACTGGTAAAGATCGATATGGTCGGTTCTCAGTCGCCGGAGCGATTGTTCCAGCTCCCGGCGGGCGCAGGTCGCAGAGCGCTCGGAAGTCTTGCAGGAGAGAAATATGCGGTTTCGGTAGGGCTCCAGTGCACGGCCGAGCATCTCCTCGGCTTCGCCGTCGCCATACGAAGGAGCGACATCAAATAAGTCAACACCGCACCCCACAGAGTCTGCAACCAGGCGATCTGCGCGCTCCTGGCTCATGCCCACGAGCGTCAGTCCGCCCAAACCCACAATCGACAAGCTCACGCCGGGCCGGAAATCTCTCCTCGAAATAGGGCCGGACCTTGAACACTTGTTTCCTACACGATCTTCAAGATACGGCCCCATTTCGTCTGGACAAGATCCTAGCCGGAGAACCTTTGCCGGCGGTTTCGATCATTTCTGGATATTTGGACTCGGCAGGGAGCAGTGTTGCGGCGGGGGAAACCTCGCCCCTGAACGTGTCCCTTTAGAGCTTCACCACGTCCTGGGCCTGGAGGCCTTTGGGGCCTTTCGCAACCGTGAATTCGACCGTGTCACCTTCACTAAGCGACTTAAAACCTGTAGCTTGTATTGCGGAATGGTGGACGAAGACGTCATCGCCAGATGCGCGTTTGATAAACCCATAGCCTTTTTCGTTGTTGAACCACTTCACTGTGCCTTGTTCTTTCATTTTTCCTCGTAAATTAATGCTATTCCTGCGCCGGCAGGGTGTTTTCGGATCTCCTACCATTCACAATTTGGCGCTTATTCGCGGGATCCTGACGTGAAAACGCCACGCCCTGTTCAAGAGTCTGCGGCTGGCGTCGGTAACGCGGGGCAAACACCTGATCGGGTTGGGTCGACTATACATAGATGATGGTGAAGATTCAATAATTTTCAATGAGCAGGTCGTCATGGTGCGCAAGCCTTGCCAGGAGAAATCTTGCCGAAGATGAAGGAATTTCGCGGGTCACCGGAAGCATGAGGGTTTTTTTATCTTGGTCGGGGTCTTTTCCTGATTGTGCCGGCGCCGAAGATTGGGTTATCAATGGTGAATGAGTGTATGTGGCTCTCTTGACCGAGAAGCCCGATCGGGGTAGTGAGTATGAAGGAAAATATTGGTATGCGGGCGGAACAAATACGGGTGCTCCTGGTTGACGACAGCGCCGGGTTTTTGGAGCTGTTGGCAGGCTATTTGTCCGCGCACAGGGAATTCAGCGTCGTGGGAAGTGCCACATCAGGCGAGGGCGCCGTGGATCAGGTAGTCAGGCTGCACCCGGACCTGGTTCTGATGGATCTGACAATGCCAGGCATGAATGGTCTGCAGGCAACAAGCTGGATCAAAAAGCAGCCGCATGCCCCGCGCATCATCATCGTCACCTTTCATGACCAGCCCGGCTACCGGGCGATGTCCTCAGCGGCGGGGGCCGATGGCTACATTACCAAGGACAATCTCACCAAGCCGTTGATTCACATGATCCACACGCTGTTTGACTCTTCAGGAAGGCCACAAGCCACGGCATGATCATCCCGGGTTGCCGGTGTGCGCCAGCCAATCGCTTGACCGCGTAGCCGCCATTCAAAAAACCTCAGCGCAGAGTTCGCCTTGATCGCGGGGACCGCAGAGCATTTGGGAGTATAATCCCGGGATTGATGAAGATAACCGTCCTGGAGAACAAGGAGAACAGGCGACTGGCCCTGGCGTTGGCCTGCTATGCCATCCTCGCGCTGATTGGAGCCCTCGCTCTGGACGGGATCCTGCGGGCAGGAGTTCTCTGCTTCCTCGCCATTCTGGCCGTTAAAACCGTGGCCCACGCCCAAAAAGACAAAGGGATGCCTTAGAGGCTTTGGCCGTGCCTGAGCGCGCCTCCTCACCCGCCTGTCACCCCGGGCTTCAAATTTCAGGGAATCACAATGGGCCCGGTCCGCAGCTGGCTTCGGCGCGCGGGCGTACCCGATAGCATCACTGTCGCAAACGCTCGACAAACTGCTGCCAGGCCATTCATGACATGGACGGATACCAGCCCCAGTATCAGGCCGACGGCCAGGCAGACCAGCGCCTCTTCGGCCCTGGTAACGCGCCAGTGGAAAAAATTGTAGGGCACATGCCGGTAAAGGAAAGGAGCCAGAAGAAGGGTCACCGTCGAACAAGTCAGGAAAACAGTGATAACGAACGCAGCGATGCCCAGCGGAAACTTGACCAGGAGGTAGATCAGGGCCTTCCAGGTGTAGGAATCGGTCACATATTTCTTGAGGGCGTTCAACGGATGCTGCCAGGGCTCCGGGCCGGGATTTGGCGGAGGTATGTGTGCGCCGAGCACCCAGATGGTGAGTTGGCGCTCGCAGGCCGCGAGGCCGCGCAACGCCACCAGCATCACCAGCAGGATAAGAAGGCCAATGCCGATGATGGACAGGCCAAAGCCCAGAGACAATCCGACCAGGAGGAAAACAAAATAGAAGATCCCGAGCGGAAAGGACAGGAGGTGATACGCGATGTTCAGATACGACTGCTTACGGGCAAGCGCGCCGAAAAAACCGCCGTCATCGAAGCGCTCCAGAGGTCTACCGGCACCCATCGAACGATCTTCGTCCATAGAGATTCCCCCCATTCACCCGCGTGCAAGGAAATAACACAGCTTCCTGCACTCTGCAATACGAGAAAGGAAAGCCGAAAGTTCAAGTCCGTTCGAGCGCGCATCCCAACAGCAATTGCGAAATGCACGGCGGAGAATATCCGCAACCTACAGCCTCAACGCAGAGGGCGCAGAGACCGCAGAGGATTGTCGCTTCTGCATGACTTTTCTCCGCGACCTCTGCGACCTCCGCGTTGATCTTTTGCTTTTCTTGCCTAAATGGCAAGGATTTGTATTTAAGCAGCACAAAACACACGAAACACCCGAGAACATGCTCGTGGGCGTGGTGGTTTCCGGAGGAGGCAAGGCCCCTCTGCCGCTAGATTTTACTTTGATTTAGGGCTAATCCAGGCCGAAAATGCGTTGCTCGGCATCCAAAGCGGGGGAGGCCCATGCCAAGGTTCAGGCTTTACATCGAATACCAGGGCACGCGCTACAGCGGCTGGCAGATACAGAAAAATGCGCGCAGCGTTCAAGGCGAAATCCAGGCGGCGGTGGCCAGGATTACCGGCAGTGCGGGATTTGAGTTTTGCGGTGCCGGGCGGACCGACGCCGGGGTGCATGCCTTGCGTCAGGCAGCTCACCTCGATGTGAACACTTCGCTTACCCCTGAGATCCTCCGGCTCCGGCTCAACGATGAACTCCCCTCCGACATTCACATCCTGGCGCTCGAGCGCGCGCATCCCCGCTTCCATGCGCGCCACCATGCCGTCGGGCGCAGCTATCTCTATCAGATTTCCCGCAGGCGGACTGCCTTCGGCAAGAAACTGATCTGGTGGGTCAAGGAAGATCTGGACGTGGATGGTATGCGCCGTGCGGCGGCGCTCTTTGTCGGCATGAAAAACTGCCAATCCTTCGCCGCGGACGATCCGGAGGAAAAATCGCTCAAGGTGTTGATCGACCGGGTGCAGCTGCGGGAAGCCGGCGACCTGATCCTGATCCGGGTCGAGGGTTCCCACTTTCTCTGGAAGATGGTGCGCCGCATCGTGGGTGTGCTGGTGGAAGCCGGGAAGGGGAAGCTCTCCATCGAGGCGGTCGCGCGTTTTCTCGCCGTCAAGTCGGACGAGCCCGCCCGATTGGCCGCGCCCGCGTCCGGGCTGTTTCTGGAGCGCGTCTATTACGCGGGGGACGCCAGGCTGGAGAGCCTGCAACCAGTGATGCACATTGATTCCTGAGGGGCGGCTCCTTGTTCGCTAGCGCTTTCATTCGCGCAATTCGTGTGCTAAGTTAGGCCGTTCCATAAGGAACTGGGCGTAGAATTCATCCTTTCGGGAGGACTCGCGCATGAGCACGCAGACCAGATTGTCCCAGCCTGGAGCGAAGCCGGAATACCGGCCCTACGTTCCGGCCAGCATGGAGATGAGGGAATTCAGCCTCAGGGCCATCATCCTCGGCCTTATCATGACCGGCATCCTGGGTGCTGCCAACGCGTACCTGGGGCTGAAAGCAGGCATGACGATCGCTGCGACCTACCCGGCAGCGGTCATCGGCATGTCGCTTTTGCGACTGATGAAGGGATCGCTGCTGGAAGAGAACATGGCACGCACCATCGGCTCAATCGGCGAGTCCGTCGCTGCCGGAGCCGCTTTCACCATACCGGGATTCGTGCTTGCAGGCCTTTGGCCCGGACTGGGCATGGACAAGTTCTGGCAATCGGTCGCGCTCATGATCATCGGCGGCCTGCTCGGCATACTTTTCGTCACCCTTCTCCGCCGCGTCATGGTGGAGGACCCGGAGCTTCCCTTCCCCGAGTCGGTTGCGGCTTCAGAAATCCATAAGGCAGGCCAGCAGGGTTCCAAGGCCGCGAAGATCCTGTTCGCCAACATGGGCTTTGGCGCCTTGATCAACGCGCTCGGGCAGTTCAACATTTTCGCGCCCGTAAGGACGTTCACCATCAACATCGGCGCGCTCGGCAAGAGCCTGCTGCTGCGCACCAGCCTCAACCCGAACGTCACCAGGGTCACAACCGGCGGGGTGAGCACGTTCAATTCGCCGGCCATCAGTCCCGCCTACATCGGGGTCGGCTACATCATCGGCCCGCGCCTGGCGGCGCTGAATTTTGCCGGCGGCCTGCTCGCCTGGGGTTTGCTGGTTCCCCTGCTGACCTACATGCTCGGTCCTTCTCTGCAGGCGTCTTTGCCCGCCGGCTCCGAGGTCGGGTGGGGCACGATTGCGGGTGCAGTCTACTTCTCCATCGTCCGCCCGATCGCCGTCGGCGGCATGCTCGTGGGCGCCTGCTTCACGCTTTTCCGCATGCGCAAGCAGCTCGGTGTGGGTATGGCGCGGGCGATAAGCGACCTGAAGAAATCGGCTGAAGTCCACAAATCGACGGAACGCCATGAGCGTGACCTGAACATGAAGGCCGTCTTCCTCGGTGTGGCCCTGGTGTTTGTCGCGATGATCGGCCTGTACTACTACTTCATCTCCGGCGCCGGCAACCTGACATCGACGAAGATCATCGGCGGCGCCGTCGGAGCCGCGGCGGTGATGGTGATCCTCGGCTTTTTCTTCGCAGCGGTTTCGGGCAACCTGGTCGGCATGATCGGCTCTTCCAATAACCCGGTCTCCGGCCTCACACTCTGCACGCTCGTTGTCGCGGCTCTGCTCATGGTAGCCCTCGGCGTTGCCGGGGCAGGAGGTGTAGCGGCCGTGCTCGGAGTTGCGGCGGTGGTCTGCGTCTCGTCGGCCGTCGCTGGAGAGATGCTGCAGGATCTGAAGGTGGGCCATATTCTGGGCGGCACGCCCGCCAAGATGCAGATCGGCGACATCTTCGGCGTCATCGTCTCGGCACCGATATTGTTCTACGTGCTGATGCTGCTCCATCGCGCCTATACTTTCGGGAGCCCACAATTGGCGGCGCCCCAGGCAGGACTTATGGCCATGCTTTCCAAGGGAATTGTCGGTGGCGACATGCCATGGCCGCTGGTAGTGGTTGGCATCCTGATGGGAATCGCTCTGATCATGGTCCAGGTCCGCAGTCCGATGCTGTTTTCAGTCGGCATGTATCTGCCCGTCGAGACGACGTTCGCGATCTTTGTGGGAGGCATCATCCGTTGGGCCACCGACCAGTTCCGCGACCGCCGGAATCTCAACGTTGCCCAGAAGGCGCGCGTGGAGAACGCCGGCATCCTCGTCGCATCCGGGCTCATCGCGGGCGAGGCGCTCTGCGGACTCGTGATTGCCGGCATCTACCGCGGCACCCCGGAACCTGTTTTTCAGTCGCCCCACTGGATCGGCATGATCATTGCGGCTGTCGCCCTGATCTACGTCATGATCAAGGTGCCGCTGGCCAACGCCGGCAGGCCGGAGGAACCGGCGCCGCCAACCGCGATCATGTAAAACGGAAGCGAAACCACCAGACACATAGAACTCCTTCGTGTGTTTTGTGGTTCCTTGGAGGTTTTTCATTGTTGCGCGCAACGATACAGTGAGGGTTGGGTGCTGTTGCGCGGTAAGATCGACTTGAGGAGGCAATAATGGCTAGAGCTACAGAGGGACTGAAGCCTGAACTGGTCTGGAAATATTTCGAGGAGGTTGCCCGCGTTCCCCGTTGCTCCGGCAATGAGGCGCAGATCAGCAAATACGTTGCCGCGACCGCGAAGCGGCTCGGACTTGCTGCCAAGGTAGATGAGGTGGGCAACGTGGTGGTACGGAAGCCCGCCTCTCCCGGCCGCGAGAGCGCCCGCAGCGTTGTCCTGCAGGGCCATCTCGACATGGTGGGCGAGAAGAACAAGGACAAAGTCCATAACTTTGAGAAAGATCCGATTGAACTCGTGCGGAAAGACAATTTGATCATGGCCAGCGGCACGACGCTCGGCGCCGACAATGGCATTGCCATAGCCGCCAACCTGGCCATCATGGAAGACAAGTCCCTGGAACACGGGCCGCTGGAGTTTCTCTTCACGGTAGATGAAGAGAGAGGGCTCACGGGAGCCAAGAACATCAGCAGCGACTTCCTGCAGAGCAAGATCCTGTTGAATCTGGATTCCGAGGAGGAAGGCGAGCTCTATGTCGGCTGCGCCGGAGGGCGAGACACGGTCGGCACCTGGAAGGTCGAGTTCGACTCTGCTCCGGCGCAGGCAACGGCAGCCCTGCTCAAAGTGACGGGGCTGCGCGGAGGCCATTCCGGGTTGGAGATCGACAAGGGCCGAGGCAACGCCCTCAAGATCATCAATCGCGTGTTGATCGGCCTTTCTGCTTACGGGGCCCGGCTTTCGAGCCTCGAGGGGGGCAACAAGCGGAATGCGATCCCGCGCGAGGCGGATGCAAGACTGTTCATCCCCAAGAAGGCGTGGGAACAGGCGGCCCATCTCGTGTCCCAGTGCAATGCCACCATCAAGGCCGAATATGCCACCGTGGAACCGGGCCTTGAGATCAGCCTCACCGGGCTGAAGGGCGCAAGCAAAGGCAAGGTCATCAGGAACGCCCTTCAGAAAAAACTCTGCAAGACCATCTCGGCACTGCCGCACGGAGTGATCAAGATGAGTCCGGACATCCCCGGCCTGGTTCAAACCTCGACCAATGTCGCCATAGTCTCCACCGGCAGGAAGGCCCTCGCCGTGGCCACGAGCCAGCGCAGCTCCGTGGCATCGGAGATCGATGAGATCTGCCAGATGGTCGCAAATGTGTTTGACCTTGGCGGAGCGGAGGTCGAGGCCTCGGACGGTTACCCAGGTTGGAAGCCCAATCTGGATTCTGAGATTTTGAAGATCGCCAAGGAAACCTACAGGTCCCTCTACGGCAAGGAGCCCGAGGTAAAGGCGGTCCATGCCGGATTGGAGTGCGGCATCATCGGCGAGAAATTCCCGGGTATGGATATGGTCTCGTTCGGGCCGACGCTGCAGGGCGTGCATTCCCCGGATGAGAAAATCTACATCGACACCGTGGAGAAATTCTGGAATTATCTGCTCGCGATCCTCAGGAACGTGAACTGATTGGAAGCACTGAGTTCCGGGCAGTGACTGCCTGGTCAACCGGCTCAACAATCAATGCCCGGAACTCAGTGCCGATTCCACAATTTCCTGTGGCGATCCGGAATACAATCCACTATCCTTGAGGCGCAGCTTTCCGGAAGTGACGGAAATCTAATAACCCCCCGGATTGATTGGCCCATGCAAGCCTCGCAGGAGGTCCGACAAAAACTGGTCATGGTGATCGGCAATCTCGTTTGCCGGTGCATTGAAGAGGCCCGCAAGATCCCCTATATCCTCGACCAGGAGCAGGTTGTCGATCTCCTGGTCGGAAATCCCGCATTTTTCGCAGAGTTGGTCCGCGATGAACAGCACGACCGGACGGAGTTTTCCAACGATCGCCTTACCGCGAAGCTGGACGCGGTAGCGGAACTGGGACAGTTCGAGGCGCTCGACGCTTTCGACCTGTCCTTCTCCAGCCCGATGGACTCCGATGCCGACCTCGAGCCGGTCATGGAGCAGATCAACAAGCTGACCCGGACTTTTGTGGTCTACTTCGGCAACATGGTCACTATTTTCGAGAAGGAGTTCCAGCTGTTCATGGAGAAATTTCGCCAGTCCCTGCAACAGGCAGGAATGGCCCTCCGGGCGACGGAGCTGGCGCCGGGCGATATGCAGGGACTGGAAAAGAGAGCGGTAGCATGCCTGCGCGCGGGCGAATTCCTGCAGGCATTTTCGTTCGACCGGTTGCTCAATTCCGAGGTGATAGCTAAGGAGCTTGTCAGTCTTCCGTGCTCGGGCTACTCGCTGAACCGGAAGCTGATAAAGACTGCCATGGAAGACGAGAGGCTGTGCGCAGGGGTGCTGACGTTCATTCTCCGGGCCTGTTACATAAGCCAGGGCAACTGGCAGGACCTGTTCGCCACGGTCATCGACCTTGTCGGTCGGGAACCGGAAGTGCACCGAAGAACATTGCTCTTGGAAAGGATCGAGCGGGATGGCGTTTTCTGTTGCAACTTGCTTTGCGAGTCTTTTACCAATCTTAAAAAATGGCCCCCTGCTGAGAGGACGGCGGCCATCGAAAGAAGCCTGGAAAGATGGAAGCCCAGACCTGCTGAAGCCTAAGCCTGTTTCACCAAATCCCTCAGGCTGAAATCTTTCATCTCGATCACGCTCTTGATGCCCATACGGGCGCAAGCGCCATCATAAATCTGTTTGACCGCTTTTTTGGCCTGCTGCAATTCCAGCAGTCGCTCCTTGACCCGGGCCAGCTCAGCATTGATTTCCCTATCGAGCTGATCCAGCTCATCCTTGGCCATCTGTCGTGCCATGTCATATTTTTGTTTTTGCTGGTCTGTCAACATCGTTGTTCCACCTTTCTACTTCGGCTCCTTAAAGACAATGGTAACTTGACTCGAGCTGGTTACATTCACACCGTCAAGGGTGGCCGGCTTGAATCGCCACCTTAAGACTGCATCCACGGCTTCAGGCCGCAGGACAGCAGGACCACTCGCCGCAGTAGCCTTGGTTACTTTCCCCTGAGCATCGATCAGCACGTCGACGACGACCGTGCCCGTAGTGCGCGTTTTCCTGGCTAAGTCAGGATATGTCGGCATTACCCGCGTGAGCACACTCGCGGGGGTCGCAGTTCGCGGCAACGATGCCGGCTGAAACGCCGGCCTGTTGGGAGGGGTCAAGCCATCGAGGCTGGGAGCGGCCTTGGAAATGAGCGGTGTCAAGGTCGCTGCCGGAGGCGCCAGTGTCTGCGCAGGCGGCGGTGATACCGTGTATTCAGCCGGGCGCTCCGGCGGAATAATGACGGGGCTCTCGGTGACGGGAGCAACAGCGGCGGTGGCGGGCTTTTCAGGGGCGACGACGGGCGTGGCTGCAGCCGGTGCTGGGCTCGCCTTGGCTGTCGGTGTCGCCGGCGCGGGATTCGCGTCTTTGCGGGGCGCGGCACTCGTGCCGTTATTCGCAGCGCTCGAAACTGCCGGGGTGTTGGAGCCGGTCGCGGGGCGGGGGGTACGAGCGGGTGTGGCTTTCGTTCCCGGATCCGGCGTTGCTGCGGGTGGCATGATCACTTCCACCTGAGCCGGGAGCGTTTGAGTCGCTGGGGCAGGAGCAGGAGGTGCGCTGGGCTGGGTCGATGCCGGGTGTCTAAAACCGACAAAATAAGTGATTCCAGTGCCAGCCAGCAGGCACAGGAATGCAGCACCTACAACGATCATCTGCACACTCCAGGCCGGCCTTCGCGAAGAGCGGAAAAAGAGGAGGTTTCGTCCCGTCGAGCCTTTCTTGGATTCCGCGACTGCACGATCGGAATTCAGTGGCACCTCGCCTGTTTCCGGAACAGACGGCGATGGCAGAGGATTTCGCACCGTCTCGGTCCAGACCGCCTGCTTCGGAATGGCTGCTTCCACCCGGGGCATTTCTGCGGCTGGTTGCCGGGGAACATGTACCTGCGGGTGGGCAGGTGCACCCGCTTTGTCCAATAACCCGCTCCCCTCGAGTTTTGGGCCAAATCTCGGATCCGCGTCCGGCCGGGCGCTACTGGACTCGAGTTGTGTACCCGCGTCGGAACCGCTGAACATGTCTGAGAAGAGCAGGTCCAGGTCCTGCGGGCCCACTCCTTTGCGGACTGCAGGTTCGTCCGACTCCGTCAGGGCCTGTTTTAAAAGGCTGCCCACCAGCTCTTCCACATCGTCCTGTTGGTCCTTCAGCCCGTCCGTGGACTCGGTCGAAGTGGCGATCTCCTGATCGAGGAACTCCAGAACCGTCTCCTCGTAGCTGTCGCTCTGCGTTTTGAGGTCCTCGGTTTTTCGCTCGTCGCTGCCCATACCCCTTACCTCCACTTCACCTCGGCGAGGTTGTCAAAAGTACCGCAGATCCGCACCTCTTCTTCTTGAGACCGCTGAGTCCGCCGCTCGTGTCTCGCGCCGCCGGCGCAGCCTTTCTGCAGACCAGATCGAAAACGCGCCGGTGAATGCAAAACCGACTGCCGGCTGCGGCGGCGAAGAACTCCAGCGTCACCAAGATTTGCTACTGCTATTTATTTATCGGCTGATAACTTAGAGACTTCACTATTGTTCGCGTCACCCGGGAACGATGAATCTGAAGGTCACAGTTCTTTGAGCCATCGAATCCTGGTATCTTTGTGATAAAGCGAGGCTTTGCCATCGCTGTAGAGGCGGAGTTGCAAGGGAGTGGCAGGGGCAGAATATGCTCAGGCCAGGCGAATCAATGTCTGTAGCCGAAATCACAAGTACAAGAGAGGGTCCGCCATCGGGTCCACCAAAGCTCGAAACAGTGGGCCACTCACAGACCCGGGCGGCGGGCAGCTCGGTCAGCCGGCAAAACGCCGCAGTGGAAGGCAGCGGGCTGTTGTGGCATTGCTTGCACGGCACTTTCATATGAAACCACCGGTGACCGAGACCTACGTAAAGGATGGCGACGTTTTCACCATTACGTCCGCCCGGCAGGTCCTGTCCGGGGTGAGCCGCAAACGGGGACCGGCTCGTCTCTGGCCCTTTCTCGGCCCCGCTTTCATCGCCAGCATCGCATACGTAGATCCGGGGAATTTCGCCACCAACATTGAAGGCGGCGCGAAGTTCGGATATACGCTTTTATGGGTGGTGGTGGCCAGCAACCTGATGGCCATCCTGGTTCAAACCCTTTCGGCCAAGCTCGGCATCGCCACCGGGTACAATCTGGGAGAGCTTTGCCGTCTTCACTTCCCTCGTCCCGTCGTTTGGGCGATGTGGATCATGATGGAACTGGTGGCGATGGCAACCGATCTCGCCGAGTTTCTCGGGGCGGCGTTGGGGTTCAGTCTCTTGTTCGGCATGCCGCTCTGGCTTGCAGGCATTCCGACGATCCTGGCCACACTCCTGGTGCTGGCGCTCCAGGCGCGCGGGTTCAGGCTCCTGGAGGCGGTGATCAGCGCCATGCTGGGCGTGATCGCCGGCTGCTATGTCCTGGAAACCTTCCTCTACAGACCCGACTGGCACGCGGTGGCCTTCCATGCCTTTGTGCCCCAATTCTCCGGGACGGAGAGCGTGCTGCTGGCGACCGGCATCCTGGGGGCGACCATCATGCCCCATGTGGTCTTTCTCCATTCCTCGCTCACCCAGGGCCGCATCCGGGTCCACGACCCGAGGCAGCGGCGGCGCCTTTTGGCGTTCGAGGTCGCCGACGTCACGATCGCGATGGGGGTTGCGGGATTCGTAAATGCCGCCATGCTGGTAATGGCGGCAGCGACATTCCATCGCTACGCTCTGGGCCAGGTTGCTTCGCTCGAAGATGCCTACCTCACGCTGCAACCCCTTCTGGGGCGCGCCGCCGGCTGGATCTTCGCAATCTCGCTTCTTGCTTCCGGGCTGGCATCCGCGACCGTCGGCACCATGGCGGGCCAAGTCATTATGCAGGGATTCATCGAGCGCCGCATCCCGATTTGGGTGCGTCGCCTGGTAACCATCCTGCCATCGATGATCGTGATCTCGCTCGGACTTGATCCGACCCGGACCCTGGTAATCAGCCAGGTGTTCCTGAGTTTCGGCCTGCCGTTCGCCCTTGTCCCGCTCATCCTCTTTTCGCAGCGGCGCGACCTCATGGGCGAACTGGTGAACCGCCGCCTGACTTCCGTGGCAGGCTGGGCGGTTGCGGGGCTGGTGGTGGCGCTGAATTTTCTGCTTCTATACTTAACCGCATTCCGGGGTTGACTTATGTTCAAGCATATCCTGGTTCCACTGGATGGATCCGAGCTCGCAGAGGCCGCTCTCCCCGCAGCCAGGTTTCTCGCCGGCGCGCTCGGAGCAAAAGTCACCTTAGTCCACGCAGTCGAAGAAAACCCGCCCCCTACAATCCATGGAGAGCGACATCTGCGAACCCGCACGGAGGCCGAAGTCTACTTGAAAGAGATCAGCTCTAGTGCCGGCCCGGCGGGATCGACGGTCGTTTGGCACGTGCATGCGGCCGCCACGGGCGATATCGTGAAGTCGATCGTGGAGCACCAGGGCGAGTTCGCCCCCGATCTGATCGTCATGTGCACGCACGGCCGCGGAGGCCTCAGGAGGATCATCATTGGCAGCATCGCCCAGCAGGTTGCAGCCGGCGGTCATACCCCCGTACTACTGATACGACCGGACGGGCATCGCCGGGATTCGTCCTTCACCGTCACGCGCCTCCTGGCACCCCTCGATGGCGAGCGGGCGCACGAGCAGGGACTCGATGTGGCGCTCGGACTGGCCCGGGCCACGGGCGCTCGGCTTCAGTTGCTGTCCGTCGTGCCGACGATGGGAACTCTGGCCGGCCGCGACGCCACCATGGGGCGATTCATGCCCGGCACCACGCAGGCAATTCTGGATATTGCGGAAACAGACCTCAAATCCTACCTCACCGGACAGGTATCCCGGCTCCAGAAGGCCGGGGTGCCGGCCTCTGCCGAACTCCGCCACGGCGATACGGCGCCGGCAATCGTGGAGGCTGCCGACTCTCTTGACGCCAGCATCATCGTGCTCGCCACCCACGGCAAAGCCGGAAACGAAGCCTTCTGGACCAACAGCGTGGCGGCAAGCGTCCAGGCGCAAACCAAACGCCCGCTCCTCCTTGTGCCGGTCAAGAGAGGCATGGGAGCAGGGGCTTGACATTCTTGGATTTTGGATTGCGGAATGCCGACCGCGATTAAATTCCGAAATCCGCAATCCAAAATCTAATTACGCCGATACCAGACGAGATTGTCGCCGTCCGCCGGACGGTCGGAGTAAACGGTGGTCAGATAGCCCACCGAATGGATTTTGGAGATCGGAAGCTCCAGCAGCGCGTTGTTGGAGAGCAGGAAGCCGCCCGGCCGCAGCATGAGCTCGACGTTCGCGAGGGCTAGACTCTGCTCGAACACATCTCGGTTCCAGAAGCTTTTGATCCCTCATCGCCTTGAGCGATTCCTCCACGGCGAAGTTGGGAGCCAGAGAGGTGTCCAGAGAAAGCCCCCGGTCTCGGAACAGTGTCGATCGCTCAGCAAATTCCGCACTCCCGTCGCCGAGCTTCCGCGCCGATTCCAGTACCGTTGCATAGCCGGCGGCCTCCTTGAGCACACGGACCAGGCTGCCCAGCAGGTATCCTTTCAACCGCCCGCTATCGGCGGCGTCACCCGGCTTGAAGCCCTTTTGCACCACGAGCGCTTGAAAAAACAAGAGGCGGTCGTTGTTGTCGGGGCGTGCCAGCGCGGGCGCCAAATCCTCCATGCGGCCCTGGACAAGTTTCTGCGTCCGCGCCGGAAAGGAAGTCAGCATTGGAGGGTGAAAAGATCCATCGCGATTTCCCGCCAATCGCTCGTTTGCGCTCCCGATAATCTCCGAATTCTGCCTCCCAGTGCTGACGCTTCCAATCAGCGACATTCAAATCTTTGAACGGATGTATCTAAATTCTTGCATCCAATCAAACACTTTCGGAGGGCGCCTTTCAGGGGGCAATTGTAGAACTCCTTTATTCCTCGCCAGATTTGGCTCCATTTCCCGTGCATGGATTAATGGATCACATTTTGCATTACAGCACAACGGTCTATCAATCAGGAGTATATCCATGAGGCACATGAATATATTAGTGTTCACCAATATTCGGCACGAATAGATACAGGATGGCAACAGAGTGAGCGGAATAAATAGATCGATATTTACAGACAAGCCTGCGCACGAGTCCATTTATATAGTCAATAGTGGTCACTCAAGCGCCAGATGGAGTACACCCATCAGGGATATCTTTAATCGAATAGGGATTTCCCCTAGCCAGATACCAGGGTTTATCCTAGTCAAACTGAGGCGCGCGGGCATGTCTGTTCAGGGTTTGTCCTTCTTGCACAGGGGGAGTGCTCTCGATATTGTGCACGCGAGTGATTGTTTCAAGGTGTACTGCGCCGGTATTGCCCTGATATCGGGCAGCTGCAAAAAGAGAATATTTGCGGCAAGATACTTGGAGGACTCTCTGCTCAGGCCTTCACGGCGCAAGGACAGGAATGTATTTGCGAACAAATGTATGACAGGCCGTCGGAAGACCTTTCTCATTCCTCGATATTTATGAATTCTGCGAGACGATCTTGGAGAACAGTTGCGGGAACAAAACTGTAACTGATGCCTCAAAGGCCATAACAATTTCGCCGGGAACCAGTTTGTGATTTCAGTTGATTGTCATGCATAACGAACCGTGTGTCATGCGGAGAGACCGGATTTTTGTATACCCGTTTTTGAATATCCAGATATAGAGGAGGAATTCAAATACGATTCAGCCCTCGGTCATATCTGGATTTATTCATCAACGTATCCTGGAAGGAGGAAAAGCACATGGATTTACCCAATAGAGAAGCTGCCGTAAACGTGCGGTCCTTTGTGGTCGCATTGTTTGTGGCGCTGCTGCTGGCCGGGAGTCTCATGGCACAGCAGGAAACCGGCCGGATTGTCGGAACCGTCAAGGACCAGAGCGGGGCGGTGGTTCCGGGTGCGGCCGTGACCATCAAAAACATCGCCACCAGTGCAGTGCGCACAACGGTCACCGCAGGTGACGGAACCTACGTCGCAACCAACCTGCTGCCGGGAACCTACTCGGTCACTGTGGCATTGACGGGATTTAACACCATTAGCAGACAGCTTACCTTGGCAGTCGGCAGTGTTGCCACCACTGATTTCACCCTGACGGTCGGCGCCACGCCGACGACCGTGGTGGTCAGCGAAGCAGCTGTGCAGGTAGACACCGAGACACAGACGCTGTCGAACGTGATCACCACGAAACAGATCCTTCAACTCCCCACTTTGACGCGCGACCCCTACGACCTCGTCGCCATCGCGGGCAATATCACTCCAATTGATCCGCGAGATGTCGCCAACGGCTCCTTCCGCGGGGTCGGATTTAACATCAATGGGCAGCGTGACGCGAGCACCAATATTCTGTTGGACGGCGCCGACAACAACGACACCTTTCTCGCAACGGTCGGACAGCGCGTGCCGCTCGACTCGGTACAGGAATTCAGCGTGGTATCGAGCGCGTTCACCGCGGAGTATGGACGCGCGAGCGGGGGCGTGGTAAACGTGGTCACTAAAACGGGGACGAACGAATTCCACGGCTCTGCCTACGAGTTCAACCGCGTCTCGAAGCTCTCTTCCAACGGCTTCGACAACAACGCCAAGGGCATTCCCAGACCCGTCTTTGACCGGAATCAGTTCGGATTTTCGGTCGGCGGACCCGTACTGAAGGATAAGCTGTTTTTCTTCAACAGCACGGAATGGATGCGGGTGCGCAGCGGGTCCACGTCAACCGCCCTGGTGCCGACGCCTGAGCTCCTTGCAGCCGCAGCGCCGCAAACGCAGCTGTTCTTCCAAACCTTGGGCGCCCTGAAAGTCCAGCCCAACGGAAGGATCTATACCAAGAACGACCTCCCCGGTCTCTGCGGTCCATCAGGTCCTTGTGCGGCTCTTGCCGGCACCACACCGGTTTGGGCCACCGTGAACTATCCGGTACCGACCGATGCCGGCGGCGGATTCCCGCAAAACCAATACCAGACAGTTTCGCGCGTCGACTACAACCTGAGCAGCAAAACTACGCTCTACGGCCGTTATGCGTTACAGAGTATCGACTTTTTCAACGGCTTCCAAAGCTTCAGTCCCTATCAGGGCTACGATACCGGTGAAACTGATTTCAATCAGAACGCGCTGTTCTCGGTCACGCACACCTTCACCCCGCAGTTGGTCTCGCAGTCCAAGGTAGTCTACAATCGGCTGACATCCTTGGATCCGTTGAGCACGGCCCCGGTCTCCCCTACCCTCTTCCTGGCGAGCGGGAGCGTGGCTTCCAAGATCAATGGCATCGATGTGGCCTTGCCGGGATACTTGCCCTTCACCCCCGGCAGCGGCATCCCCTTCGGAGGACCGCAAAACCTCGGCCAAGTGTATGAGGATGTGGGCTGGACCAAGGGCGTTCACACTTTCCGCTTCGGCGGACAGTACATTTATATCCGCGACAACCGGGCATTCGGCGCCTACCAGGAGCCGGTCGAGCAGCTGGGCACCAACTTGAGCCAAGGGATGGACAATCTCCTGACCGGCCAGCTGTTCAGATTCTCGGCGGCGATCGATCCGCAGGGGAAATTCCCCGGCCAGACCGTTTCGTTGCCCGTCGGCACTCCCGATTTCACCCGCAGCAACCGGTATCACGACTTCGCGCTTTATGCCCAGGACTCCTGGCGCGTCGTTCCCCGATTCACGGCGAACTTCGGCGTGCGTTGGGAGTACTTCGGCGTCCAGCATAACAAGGATCCTTTCAAGGATTCGAATTTCTACTTCGGTTCCGGGTCGAGCATCGATCAACAGGTCGCGAATGGGTCCGTGCAGTTGGCGCCCAACAGCCCGACCGGCGGACTGTGGAAGAAGGATCTGGATAACTTCGCCCCGCGCGTCGGCGCGGCTTGGGACGTGTTCGGCAACGGCAAGACCAGTCTTCGTGGCGGATATGGAATCAGCTACGAAAGGAACTTCGGCAATGTGACCTTCAACGTGATTCAGAATCCGCCGAACTATGCGGTGCTGCAGCTCAGCACTGTGGATGTCGGAGGGAGCCTCCCGGTCACCCTCAGCAATGCCGGCCCCCTCTCCGGGTCAACCGGATCGAAGGTCCTTCCGCTAGTATCGTTGCGGGCCGTCGATCCAAACATGGAGACTGCCTATGCTCACTTTTGGGATGTGTCATTGGAGCATGAGATCGTCCGCGGGACCGTTGTCAGCCTCGAGTACACCGGCTCGAAAGGACATGGACTCTACGCGGTCAATCCCCTGAACATGCAGGGATCGGGCGCGGTTTTCCTGGGCATGTCGGATCCTCTGGCCAGGGAAAATCCACAGTATGGGAACATCAACTTCCGCACCGACAATGGTTTTTCCAACTACGACGGGATGATTCTGGGGGTAAGAAGCGGCGACTTGTTCAAGCAGGGGCTCCAGATCAGCGGTTCCTGGACCTGGTCGCACTCGCTGGACAACCTCAGCTCGACTTTCAGCGAGCTCATCAACGACTTCAACCTTGGTTTGACCGATTCCAAGAATCCGGCCCTTGACTATGGCAATTCCGATTTCGACATCCGGCATCGGGTCAGCATCAGCGCCGTTTGGGACCTTCCGTACGGGAAGAGCCTGAAGGGCGTCTCGTCCCAGGTCCTTAGAGGATGGAGCTTCGCACCCATCTTCACCGCACATACCGGCGCGCCGTTCTCCATCTTTGACGGCTCCAACGTCAATAACATCTACAACCGGATGATTCTCGTGAACCCGATATCACTTACGGGCTCAAGCAATCCTGCGCCTGTCGCTGGAATTCCGAACAACTTCACGTTCCTTGACCTCAGCTCGGAAGCAGCCGGTGTGGGCAGCTATGCCAATCCCATCACCGGAAACTCGGATTTCGGCCCATACCCTGCCAACATGTCCGGACGCAACATATTCCGTCAACCGGGCGCCTGGGACTTCAACCTGGGAGCTTACAAGAACTTCAAGCTGCCCAAGGAGGGAACCAGCTTGCAGTTCCGCGCCGAAATGTACAATGTATTCAATCACTCCAATCTCTATGCGGATATCACGTCGGTGGATATATCCAGTAACAGTTATGTCCCCGCCCTCAAGGGGCTGACGGGCACCGCTGCCGAACGAAGAAACATCCAGTTCGCCCTGAAGTTCGTCTTCTGAGCTTCAAGGCGCCACTTCTTTCCAGGGCTCCGATTCTCATCGGAGCCCTTGTTATTTTGGATCAGCAGGTACCTGCAGGTACGGGCAAGGAAGACACGGCGCGACCTAGCCGCAGCCATAAAATCTCAATGCAGAGTTCGCCGGGATCGCAGAGAAATGAAGTGTTTTCAAAACACTCTTCTCTGCGTTCTAAGCCAGGTAGAGATGCAGGTTTGTGTTTTTCTGATGCCTTCTATCAGCTGGCCTCAGCGACGTCCTCTTCCACCACGCGGCCGTCGAAGAGATGGATGGTACGCTCCGCGTGCAGGGCATAGCGCGGGTCATGGGTCACCATGCAAATGGTTGCGCCCTCCTTGTGGAGGTTGCTCATCAGCTCCATGACCGCCTCGCCATTCTTGGAGTCGAGATTCCCTGTCGGCTCGTCGGCGAGCAGAATCAGGGGGCTGCCTACCAGAGCGCGGGCCACTGCGACGCGCTGCTGCTGGCCCCCGGACAACTGGCTCGGCAGGTGTTTGGCGCGGTGCGCCATTTCCACCTTCTCGAGCGCCTCGTTGACGCGGGTCTTGCGTTCCGAGGACTTCATGCCGCGATAGGTCAGCGGCAGTTCCACGTTCTCGAAGACCGTGAGATCGCCGATCAGGTTGAAGCTCTGGAAGACAAACCCGATCTGCCGGTTGCGTATGCGGGCGCGCTCGGAGGCGTTGAGCTTTTCCACCGGCTTGTCGTCGAGCTGATAGATCCCATCGGTGGGAGAATCCAGGAGGCCCAGGATCGAAAGCAGGGTCGATTTTCCACAGCCTGAAGGGCCGGAGATCGAGACGTACTCGCCTTTCTGGATATCCAGATGAATTCCGGCCAGAGCGTGAGTTTCGACTTCTTCGGTGAAAAAGATCTTTTTAACACCCTCGAGGTGAATGAGAGAATGATCCGCTTCAGTCATCGTTTCTCCTTCGCCAACAGCGGGCTTCCCGCCTTTCGCCGCCGGCACTTGCAGAGTGAAGTTGCCCGAAGCAGCGCCGGTCCGAACACTCGCCCCGAGGGGCCGGAAGACATGCTCCGGGAATTTCAATAGATAATTCGGATACGATCATAGGCATCCTGCGCAGACATGTCGGACAGAATCACCCGATCTCCTGGATTGAGACCTCCCAGGATCTCAACCGTGCTCACGGAAACCCGACCGATCTTGACCTGAACCCGAGAGGCTTCCTTGCCGTCGGGTGTCAGCTTGAAAAGCCCGATCGTGCTTCCCTCCTGGCCTTGCGTCGGACGTTCAACATATACTACGTCATTCAGGCGCTCAAGTTCGATTGTTCCATCGACACTGAGATCGGGAATGGCTCCTTTAGGGAGATCCCCGTCGAGGGCGACATCCACCGTTACGGTTCCGCTCAGCACCGTGGGATCCTTCCGGATGACACGCCCCGGGATCAAGGAGTTCCCGTGCATGTCGATGGAAGCAATCTGGCCGAGCTGGACGTCCTTGGCCTGCGTTTCCATGATCTTGAGTTCAGCCTTGAGCTTCCTGGGATTGGCAACTCGGGCCACATCCGTGCCGATCCCGATCTGCTTGCCTTCTTCCACCTTCATCTCCTGAAGCACACCGTCGACGCCGGCTCTCACTTTGAGCTGCATGAGTTCCCTGTTTTTCAGGTCATACACAGCGTGCAGTTTGTCGACCGCTCTCTGCCTGATGGCCAGTTGCGCAACGATCGACTCCTTGTTTTTTTCCTTGAGCTTCCTTTGAAGGTCGAGCTGCCTGGCCGTATTCGCTGCCGTCTCCCTTGCTTGACGTACGTCCAGATCCGTGGTTAGACCGTACAGGGCGAGATTATCCTGGGCTTCAGATCTCATCTTGGCTGTGCTGTAGTCCGACTCGAGCTGAGCAAGACGAGCGTCGGTGTTCAGCTCATCGACTTCCAGTTTCACCTTATAGTCGGTAAAGTCGCTCTCAGAGGACTTCCAGTCGCTTAGCGCGGTCAGCACTTCCTGCTCCAACTGAGGATTGCTCAGCTCGATCAAGACGGTATCCGGCTTCACAAAGGCTCCCGGCTGAACCAGCCTGCGCTCGACGCGGCCGCTGGCTTGCGCTGCAACCCAGCGTATTTCCTCGGGAACCAGAGTGCCCGGCCCCCTCACCTCACGCTTTATGTTGCCGCGTTTGACCGTGCTGACCCAGACGGTCGAGAACTCTACGCTGGGGGGAGCCGGCTTGAGTCTCCTCAAAGCCAGCGTAATCCCGGCGGCGAGGGCCAGGACGAGAATTGCATATAAAGTGCGAAGGATGCGGCGCTTGCGTGCCTGAGATTTCCGCGGAATGTCCATGAGTGCCTCCGCGTGCATTGCTGCAAATGCCGTGCCACTTAGAGCTACCGTCCTAAGATCCACCATTTACGAGGGATCCGGCTCCCGGAGCCGGGAGCCGGCGGCTGCGCGCTGGCCGAATATGGGACGGTACTGTCGCAAAATCGGACACTCGAAAAGTTCGGCAACAGGCACCTGATTCCAGAAAACTGGAGGGGGCCAAGGTGAGAAAAATCAGGGAGTTCGGTGCCTGTAACTGAGTTTTTCGTTGGTGCCGAAGGGGGGACTCGAACCCCCACGGGTTTCCCCACCACCCCCTCAAGATGGCGTGTCTGCCAGTTCCACCACTTCGGCATAGAAACTGAGCTGCAAAGAAGCGGCAACCGTCACCGCAGGGGTGAGACGCCGCCAAAGAGGAATTACTTTTTTACCGGTACCGGCGCCTGCTGGGAGGCTGGAGTCACCGGCTGCTCGGGAGTCTTCGCAGGAGCCTGTTTCTGCTTTGACTCGATCTCCTCCTGCCTCTTCTTGATCTCTTCCGGAGTCAGCACCTTTACGTCGCTCTTAGCGGCCGGGCGGGGAGGCGCTTTCGAAACCGGAGCTGCAGTCCCTTTGGTGGCATCCAGAATCGATTTGCTGGTGGCGCCACCACCCACGCCGGAGAGCATGATGCTGGTAAGCATGAAAACAACAGCGGCAACCGTTGTCGCTTTGGAGAGAAAGGATGCCGGCCCCCGGCTGCCAAAAGCGGTTTGCGTACCTCCGCCCCCAAAAGCTCCCGCCAAGTCGGCACCCTTGCCTGATTGCAGGAGCACGACGAGAATCAAAACAAAGCAAACCAGCACGTGCAGAGCAACAATTATGTAGTTGAGTAACATTAGGTGTAGTTACCTGCCTTCCGCCGGTAGGCAAATATCAATAGTGGACGATGCGCAAGAAACTCTTAGCCTCGAGGCACGCACCACCAACCAGCCCACCGTCAATATCCGGCTGGCGCATCAAGTCGGAGATGTTTTCAGGCTTGATGCTGCCGCCGTATAAAATGCGAACCTGTCGCGCCGTCTCGTCACCGAAGTTCTTAGCAAGCCAGGCACGGACGGCACGATGCACCTCCTGGGCAATTTCCGGTGAAGCTGTGCGCCCCGTTCCGATTGCCCAGACCGGTTCGTAGGCGAGAATAATACGCAAGAGGTCCTGGTGTGTCAAGCGATCGAGCCCACCCGCAAGTTGTTGATAGATAGCGTCGTGATAGCTTCCGGCTTCCCGTTGGGCCAGCGTCTCGCCGAAACAGAAGATTGGAACCAGAGAAGACTTCATCACGGCATGCAGGCGCCGGTTGACCGTCTGGTCGGTCTCGCTGAAATACTGCCGGCGTTCCGAGTGCCCGATGATCACCGCTTGGCAGCCCACATCTTCCAGCATAGGGATGCTGATTTCGCCCGTGTACGCCCCCGATGGCTCCCAGAACACGTCCTGGGCAGCCAGGATCAGTGAGGAGCCCCGCACCATCTCAGCCACAGTGGAAAGCGCCGTGTAGGGGGGAGCCAAAATAACCTGGCAGTGTGTCGCGGTCGCGGCCCCATCGCGGATAGCCCGGCTGAGCTCACGCGCTTCGGCGAGCGTCTTGTTCATCTTCCAGTTGCCCGCAATCACCGGAATTCTCATTGATGCCCCCGTTGCAGAGCGCCATGAAGGCGGCCCTCTTTCTGGCGTTCTGGCGGTCAGCCGGCTAACGTTTGCCGGTAAGAGCAGCCACTCCCGGCAGGACCTGGCCGGCTAGAAACTCGAGCGAGGCGCCTCCACCGGTAGAGATGTGAGTGACTCGATCTTCAACACCCGCCTTGGCGACAGCGGCCGCCGAATCGCCGCCGCCGATCACGGAAACCGCTTTGGATTCGGCCACGGCGCGGGCGATTGCCATGGTCCCCGCGGCAAAGGCATCCTTTTCAAACACCCCCATCGGCCCATTCCAGACAATCGTCTTGGCGGCATGGATGACAGCCACATACTGTTCCACCGTCTTCGGTCCGATGTCCAGGCCCATCTCGCCTTCGGGGATCCGGTCGGCAGGCACCTGATGAGCCGAAGCCTCGCCCTCGACGCCGATGGCGGCAATCGCATCCAACGGCAGCAATATTTTAGACGCGCCGCCTGCCGAGGCGCGTCTGAGCAGATCGCGCGCCAGATCCAGCTTGTCTTCCTCGAAGAGTGACTTGCCGATCTCCTTTCCCTGGCTCTTGAGGAAGGTGAACATCATGGCGCCGCCGATCAGCAGGCGATCTACCTTTCCCAGGAGATTCTCGATTACCTCTATCTTGTCGGAGATCTTGACGCCGCCCATGATGGCAATGAAGGGGCGTTGCGGATGCTCGAGCGCACCGCCCAGGTAGGTCAATTCCTTCTCCATCAGGAATCCGGCGGCCGCCTTTTCAACGAAATGAGTGATCCCTTCGGTCGAAGCGTGGGCGCGATGCGCAGTCCCGAAGGCATCGTTCACATAAAGCGGAGCCAGCAGTCCCAGCTTTTTCGAGAAGAGCGGATCGTTGGCTTCCTCTTCTTTGTGGAAACGAAGATTCTCGAGCAGGATCACATCGCCGGGATGAGCGCCGGCCACGGCATTCTCGACTGCGGGACCCACGCAATCCGGAACGAACTTCACCTCTCTGCCCAGCAAAACCGAGAGTCGCCTGGCCACCGGCGCGAGGCTATAGGCTGGGTCGGGTCCGCCTTTAGGCCGCCCCAGATGGGAAGCCAGGATCAAAATCGCGCCCTGATCAACCGCATAGCGGATCGAGGGAAGAGAGGCGCGGATGCGCAGGTCGTCGCCGACTTGCGCATCCCTGATGGGAACGTTGAAATCGACGCGCATGAAGACGCGCTTGCCCCTCATGTTCAGATCAGTGATCGCCAGCTTGTCCATGGTGCAATGCTCCCCCACGAAGTGATGAGTCATGAGTCACGGGTGATGAGTGATAGGACTCATCACTTTTTCAAAGGCGCGCTCCGACGTAACGGGTCAGATCGAACAGCCGCATTGAGTAGCCCCACTCGTTGTCATACCAGGAGAGGACCTTGATCAGGTTGCCGTTGACCTTGGTCTCCAGGCTATCGACAATCGAGGACAGCGGGTTGTGCATGTAGTCTGAAGAGACCAGCGGCTCTTCAGAGTAGCCGAGGATCCCTTTCAGGGCGCCTTCGGAGGCCGCTCTGAAGGCTAAATTCACATCCTCCTTCGTTGCCTTGGCACGCGCCAGGATGACCAGATCGACAAGCGAGACGTTCGGGGTCGGGACACGAATCGCGATTCCATCCAAACGGCCGGCGAGCTTGGGAAGAACGAGGCCAATCGCCTTAGCGGCGCCGGTCGAACTGGGCACGATGTTGAGCGCAGCTGCGCGGGCGCGCCGCAGGTCGCGGTGCTGCAGATCAAGCAAGTTTTGATCGTTCGTGTAGCTGTGCACCGTAGTCATGAAACCCGATTCGATGCCGAATTTTTCATCGAGGACCTTAGCCACCGGCGCCAGGCAGTTGGTGGTGCAGGAGGCGTTGGAGATGATGTGTTGTCTGGCCGGGTCGTAGCTGTCGATGTTGACTCCCATGCAGAAGGTGCCGTCGACGTTCTTGCCCGGAGCTGAAATGATGACTTTCTTCACCGTACCCTTCAGGTGGGCCTTGGCCTTGTCGGCATCCGTGAACAATCCCGTGGACTCGACGACGATCTGGGCTCCCAGATCGCTCCAGTTGAGCTTCCCGGGATCCTTTTCGCTGAACACCCTCATCGGTTTGCCGCCTACGACGATGTTGCCCTCTTTGACCTCGACCGTACCTTCAAACCGGCCCAGAACGGTGTCGTATTTGAGCAGGTGCGCAAGCACCTCGGGATTGGTGAGGTCGTTCACCCCCACATACTCGACCTCGGGATTTTTATACGAGCAACGGATCAGATTGCGGCCGATACGGCCAAAACCGTTGATGGCGACTTTGACAGACATGATGGCTCCTCCAAGGTAGTGAACTCGCATGGAAAATGCGAACGGACAATTTTAGCCTATCGGATCGAGAGCAACAATCCGCCATGAAACGGATGACTGCGATTCAGGCACTGCGCGCAAAATGCAGCTCAACAATTTCCCAGTGACACGCCCTGACGGGCGATCCGGTAATCGATAACCTGCACGCGGCGTTCTCTCAGCTTGTCTTGAATCTCCGCTCGCCGGCCCTCCGGCACACTCAACACTACGCAACCCCCGCCTCCCGCACCGCACACCTTTGCGGAGCGCGCACCGAAGGATGTCGCCAGGGCAACGATTTCATCGATTTCGGGGGTTGTGATGCCGGCACTCAACAGTCTGCGATTGGCCCATTCCGCGGCCAGCACCTCGTCGATTTCGTCGAAGGACCCGCGGCGCAACGCATCCACGGCCCGGTTGGCGGCGTCAACGATTCCTTCGAAAGCCCTATAGATCGTCGGGTCGCCGTCGATGTGGCGTTTCATGACGTCCCAGTTGTTGATGCCGGAATTCCGCAAACGTCCCGAGTAGACCAGGATCATGCGCTCGGACAGCCGCTCAAGATCCACATCGATCACCTCGCGCTGCACCCCGCTCGGTGAGAAGTGAATGGCCTGCAGTCCACCATAAGCGGCAGGGTAATAGTCCTGTTCGCCGGTGGGGACGTCGATCACCTGCGCTTCCACGTTTCGCGCAATCCGGATCAATTCCCCCTGGTTGAACTTCGCGCCTGTCAGGTGATTCAGCGCCGAACAGATCGCAATGTTGAGGGCCGACGAACCCGCCAGACCCGACCCCGGCGGTGCCGCGCAGTCGGTCACCATCTCCAGGCCGCAGGGGGGCTGGAAAAAATAGATCAGCCGCGCCAGAAGCTTGAGCGAGGGCGTCGTTCGCAAAGGTGCCGGCCCGTCGAATTCGGCCGATTCCTGAGTATCGAGCGAGCGCAGCAGGAATTTCCGGTCGCTGCGGGGTATGACTCTGCAGCGTGCCGGCACGTCCACGGCAAAGTTCACAGTCACGGCCCGCTCGTGGAAGAGATAGAGCGGCCAGATATCGACGGTTCCCCCCGCGAGATCAACCCGCGTCGGAGCAGAAGTTTCAATCATCGTCGGTGCCGGCTCTGGAGTGTTGTGTCCCATCTGAGTGCCCAGGGCAGACAGCATAGCACGGCCGTCTGTCTGCGCGCAGCTTCGATTGAGGGACCAGGCAAAATATCTACGCAGAGGGCGCCGGGCAAACAACAATGGAGTCACGAAATATCCGAAACAGTCGAAACCGGTCTTCGCGAGTTCCGTACTACTTACCCACAGACCCCTGCGATTTAGGCAGGAAAAGCAAAAGATCAACGCAGAGGTCGCAGAGGTCGCAGAGAAAAGTCATGCAGAAGCGAAAATCCTCTGCGGCCTCTGCGCCCTCCGCGTTGAGGCTTTAGGTTGCGGATATTCCGCGCCGCGTATTTTGTGGTTGCTGATCCGGCCACGGTCGCGCGAGCAGTGAATCAAAAAACAAATTGAAGGTCAGCCCTCTCGCCTGATAACTTAATGCTCTGAATGTGGTCGGGGCTCTGGATGGCGCACGCAGCCAGTGCCTCTGAGAGTCGGGTATGCTGCTTCCTCTCCGATGACCCTACCCTCAATGGGACTCTTGTTCGCCCGAAGGAATTTGCGTGTCGAACCACTGCCTGCTTCTACATATCGTTTCCCGGCTGGTCGCCGCCGCGATCGTGGCGTCCGGGCTCAGCTGGGCCCAGACCCAGCTCCCAGCCCAGGGGTTCGACCAGGTCAGCACTGCACTTCCCTACAAGGACGGCACCGTCGTGCTGACTTCCGGCAGGCAGGAAAGGATCAGCAAGACGACTTATCGCCTGAGCGAGAACGTCCGCATCACGTATCAGGAAATAGTGATCACCTGCGACAGCGCCGAGTTTGATGAGGTCACACGTAAAGGCACGACCTCGGGACTGACCCGTTTCACCCAGAACAAGCAGTGGCTCACCTGCTCGCGGGCCGAGTTTGATCTCACCCGGCAGACGGCCAAGTTCTATGACGCGATGGGCTATACGGACCAGGAATTCCTGATCCAGGGGCGGCTGGTTCTCAAGACCGGGCGTGATACCTACAAGGTGGAGCGAGGCTCTCTGACGGCCTGCCCGGAAAAGCGTCCCAAATGGGCGTTCAGCGTCGGGGACGCCAACATTCATCTCGATCAGACTGCGCACATCCGCCGCGTGCTTTTCGAGATCAAGGGCGTGCCGGTGCTCTATTTCCCCTACCTGGTTGTCCCCCTGGAAGCCAAGAAGCGGAGCAGCGGTTTCCTTCCTTTCCACACCGGGAACTCGACCACGAAGGGGAGACAATTCGACCTCGGTTGGTATCAGACCCTGGGTTCGAGCGCGGACATGACGCTGTACGGCGATTACTTTAGCCTGCGCGGATTTGGCCTGGGCGGCATTCTCCGCGCCCGGCCCAACGAGCAAACCCACCTCCACATAGATGCGTATGGGGTCAACGACAGGCAGGACCAAGGTGGAGCCCATCTGCTGGTGGATGCAGACACCCAATTCCAGAACGGCTTCCGGGCAGCGGCCAAGGTCAACATCACGACCAATTTCCGCTTCCGGCAGACTTTCTCGGAGGGTTTGCGGTCAGCTACGATTCCTGAGGAGCAGGCGCTCCTGTTCGCTACACGCAACCTCGACAGCTTTTCGACCAACTTCTCGTTCGAACGCAACGAGGTATTCTTCCCAGACCGATCCCTGGTAATCCGGAAATCGCCTTCAATGGAGTTTGTCTCGCTCGGAAGATCCCTGGGCAAGCTGCCCCTGATATTCTACCTGCGCGCTGCCGCGGAGGGGCTCTCGCGGGTCGACAGCGCCATCGAGACGCCGAGCATCGTTCAACGCCTTGATTTCCATCCGCGCCTGGCGCTGCGCCTCCCTTCCCTCGCCGGCTTCTCGCTTCTGCCGTCTGTCGGCATCCGGGAAACTTACTATAGTGCAAGGCTGTCCGACGGTGCCCAACCGGCGGTGATTACGTCCCCTCTGCGCCGGCAGTATACCGATTTCGAGGTTGAGCTGCGTACCCCCGGGCTGGAGAGGAGATTCCACTCAACGCGGTTCGGAGACTTCAGGCACCTCGTCGAACCTCTGATCACCTATCGGAGGATCCACGGCATCACCCATCTGGCGGAAACCATTCGCTTTGATGACCAGGATGCCATCGCCGATACCAACGAAGTGGAATACGGTATTGTGAACCGCATCATGCGCAGGAGGGAAACCAGACCAGGATACAGCGAAGACTACGAATTCCTGGCCTTCCAGTTGGCGCAGAAGTATTACTTCGATCCCACCTTCGGCGGAGCCTTTGTTCCCGACCAGCCCAACTTGTTCTACCCGTTGAATACGCTGAGCGGATTCTCATCGACGGGCATCCAACGTGCACTGTCTCCCGTGAACATAAGGCTGCGGCTAACCCCCAGGCCCAGCATCTCCTGGGATGTGCGCGCCGACTATGACACCAAGCTCAACCGGCTGCGCAATACCAGTCTCTGGGCGACCTGGCAGCATGCCAGGCTGTTGTTTGCGGGCACCTACGTCAAAACGAACGCGCTCGAGCCCAGCGCGGTCGCTGCCAACCACATACAGGGGCAAATCGGCTACGGTGACCCTCAGCGGTCGCTGGGATTCTCCGGCAGCTTTACGATGAGCTACAACATCCAAACCGGAACGCTTCTCAACAGCAACTCACGGCTGAACTATATGTGGAATTGTTGCGGGATCTCGTTGCAGTTTCAGCAGTTCGACCTTGGGTTGCGGACCGAGAGCCGGTTCAGTTTTTCCTTCAATCTGAAAGGCATCGGGAACTTCGGCAACATCAAGCGGCCGGAAAACCTCTTCTGATTTCGAGTTCTGGATCGGGCCATGTGGGTCAAGGTAGCCAGAAATGGCAGGGCGCGACGTCGCCGCAGGCAAATCAGCAACTACGAAACCCACGAAATCTGCGGTGTGTTTCGTGGTTCCCATCCTGGCTGAGGGGCGTTGAATGACTGAAGCCTGCACTGTCTATCTGTCTGCCGGTTCGAACCTCGGCGATAGAAAGGCCCATCTGAGAAGTGGTATCGACGGCCTGCGCAGCGTGGGGCTTGCCGCGCTCCGGGTATCGTCCGTTTTCGAAACCGAGCCTGTCGGTTTTCTGAATCAGCCGTGGTTCCTGAATATTGTCGTGGAGGCGGAAACACGCCTCACGCCGCGCCAGCTGCTCGCCTGCTGCCTGGAGGTCGAATCCCAGCACGGCCGGGTTCGTTCCTTCCCGGGAGCCCCGCGCACGCTCGACCTTGATATCCTTCTTTATGGTGACCTTGTCATCGATGAGCCGGGCCTTCAGATTCCCCACCCGAGAATGGCGCAACGGCGATTCGTCCTCGAACCGCTCGCTCAGATGGCTCCTGAGGTCCGGCATCCAACGCTGGGACAGTCAATCCACACTTTGTTGGCCTCATGCACCGACTCCTCGCGAGTGACGTTCCATTCCGAGCTCGCCGTTTGAATCCAGAGTTTTGGATGGGGGAATTGGGATTGAAACAAACGGAGCCTCAGACCAGGCATGAGCGAGAAATCAAAAATCAAAAATCCAAAATCCGAAATCGGAAAGATCCGAGAATCAGAGCCCTGTTCCGAAATGAGTTGAAAGAAGGGTGATTTCCATTATCATGTCGCTCCTATGGAGATCATCAACCGTGTCTCACGCATGTCCGCCATAAGTGCCAAGCTCATCTCGAGCGATGTTCAGATCGGGCTGGTTACCACCATGGGCGTCATCCACCCGGGGCACCTCAGCCTCATCGAAGCGGCGCGCGAGATGACGGATCTTGTGGTGGTTTCGATCTTCGTAAGCCGCCTCCAGTTCCTGAGCAACGAGGAATATCTGGAATACCCGCGGGACATCACCAAAGACGTGGATCTGCTCAGCCAGCAGAACGTGGATTATGTGTTTTCCCCGGCCGAGGAGGAGATGTTTCCGCGCGATTTTTCGACGTATGTCCAGGTGGAGAAATTCGGCGAGAAGCTGCCGGGGATACAGCAGCCAGCCTACTTCCGCGGCATGACCACCACCATCCTGAAGATGATCCACATCGTCCGGCCGTCGTTTCTTTTCTTGGGGCTCAAAGATGCCCTCCAGGGCGCAATTTTGCGCAAGATGGTCAAGGATCTTAACCTCGGCACCGAGGTGGTCATCACCCCGGTGGCACGCCACCCGTCCGGCCTGGCTTACGGGACAAGGAACTATTTCCTGACCGAGGCGGAGAAGGCCGCCGCACCCGTGATTTATCGAAGTCTCAGAGCGGCGGAGGAGGCGATTGCGCGCGGGGAGAGACAGGCGAAAAAGCTGATCAATGAGATCATGCGGGTGATAGGAAGCGAGCCGATGGCCAGGCTGGAATATGCCTTTGTCGCGGACCCGGTGAGCCTCGAGCCCATGAGTAAGCTGCAGGGCACGGTGCTGATCGGCGTGGGAGCGCGGATCGGAGCCACTTCGCTGAACGACTCCCTTCTGGCAGAAATCCCTGCAGTTTAAGCCGGTTTTAGCCGAAAATCCCCTTATGGTGACATTTTTGGCAACGACGTTGCGGCCCAAGCGTATGAATCATATCCGCCCCAAAAGGAGGGCGAACATCGTTCAACGATTGTGCTATGCTGAATTATGCTGAGGTATCCGGCTATCGGGATGCCGGAGATGCTGAATTCAGGCTGTAGGTAACTTGACCGATCTCCGGAGGCAAAAGAGCAGGATGAGTCGATTGGCTTTCCCTGGGCGTAAGGCACGTGCGGCTTTGCTTTTTGCTGCGGTTCTGGTTCCGGCTTTTTCCTTCCCTGCTTATGCGGGAACCACCCTCGAGACAATTCAGACTAAGATCGCACAGTTTCTGAAGCGTCCCGGCGTACGATCCGCCGCCTGGGGGATTGAGATCTTTGATCCGGCCACCAACAATGTGGTTCTTTCCGTCAATCCCGACAAGACCTTTCAACCCGCATCGGTTCTGAAGGTGGTAACTACCGCTGCAGCCCTGGAAAAACTTGGTCCCGATTTCCGTTTCCGGACCGGAGCCTACACCGACGGAACCGTTCTGCCCGATGGGACGCTTGCGGGCGACGTCATCCTCGTAGGCCGCGGCGATCCCAACCTGATGGATCCTGCCAGGGAACTCCTGGACAAACCGGCTCTGCAGGAACTGGCCGAGAAGTTACGAGATCTGGGAGTAAGAAAGATCCAGGGGAATGTGATCGGTGACGACAGTTACTTCGAGTTCACGACGCACGGCAAGGGATGGAGCGCGCACGATCTCAGGTCGGTATACGGCGCTCCCATCAATGCTCTCAGCATCAACAATAACGTCTTCTGGGTGCACGTCCGGCCGACAAAGGCCAACCAGTTGGTGCAGGTCAGCATCGACCCGCCGACATCCTACTTCCAGATTCGGAATCTCGGGGTGACGGGAAGTTCCCGCTCTCAGCGCACGATTTCCGCCCGCGTGATCCCGGGCACCACCCGCCTTGTGGTT
This sequence comes from Terriglobia bacterium, assembly GCA_020072565.1. Lineage (NCBI taxonomy): Bacteria > Pseudomonadati > Acidobacteriota > Terriglobia > Terriglobia bacterium. The sequence goes on along the minus strand of JAIQGI010000004.1, from coordinate 175,185 downwards.
TCCGGGGTGCTGCCGGCCGCGCACGGTTATAGCCAGGACATTCTTCTCGAGCGTCCCGCAGAAGCGGCCGCCACTCTGTTCAAGGAGGAGTTGCGCAAAAACGGCATCATCGTCAGCGGCTCCGTCCGCGTCAATCATCTCGGGGATCTGTCGCCGGAAGTGCGCCGCAACTGGAGTCTGCTTGCGGAACACCAATCGCCGCCGCTCATCCGGGCGCTGGAAATCATCAACAAGCGCAGCCTCAACCTGCACGCGGAGATGCTGCTCCGGGTGCTGGGCGCCGAATTCGACGGCGCGGGGACGGATGAGGCCGGCTTGAGGGTGGTGAAGAATTTCCTCGAGGGCGCGGGGATCCGCGACGACGACAAGATCAGTCTCAACGACGGCAGCGGGCTATCGCGCGACAATCTCGTGACTCCCAGGTTTCAGACGTCATTGCTGATGTTCCTCTCGACGAGACCCTATTTTGAACTGTTTCTCAACACGCTCGCCATCAGCGGTACCGACGGTACGCTCAAGAACCGCCTTGCCTCGACTCCTGGGGTTATTCACGCCAAGACGGGAACGCTCGGCGACGTGGCCGCGCTTTCAGGCTACATGACCACAAAGTCGGGGCGCAGTTTGATTTTCAGCATATTCGCCAACAACGTGCGCGCCTCTCTTTCGCGCGTCCGGAAGACCATTGATGAGATCTGCGCATTGTTCGTAAACCTCTACTGATGAGCATCCGGGTCCTCTTTTTCGCCACCCTTGCCGACGTAACGGGTCTACGCGAGGCAGAGGTGGACGCAACCGCCTGTACCGACGTCGCTTCGATCTACGCGCGGTTTGCGCGCGAATTCCCGCGGCTGGAAGCGCAGCGGCCTTCCGTCCTTTGCGCAGTGAATTCGGAATTCGCGCGGCCTGACTCGCCGGTGCATGATGGAGATGAGGTCGCCTTCTTCCCTCCCGTCAGCGGAGGTTGAGATGTTCCGTCTTGTCCGCGAACCGATCGACGCCGCTTCTCTGCGCAACGCGCTGCTGCGCCCGGAGGATGGCGCCGTGGTGGTTTTCGAAGGCGTGGTCCGCAACCATGCGCACGGCAAGAAGGTTCGCTACCTGGAGTACGACTCCTATGAGGCAATGGCTCTGAACAAGCTGGAGGAAATCGGGACGCGCGCCCGGAGGGAGTTCGACATCCGCGCTATCGCCATCTTCCACCGGCTGGGACGCATGAACCCGACCGAATGCTCCGTCGCCATCGTAGTCACCGCAGCGCATAGAGCCGCTGCCTTCGATGCCTGCCGCTTTGCCATTGACGCCATCAAGCAGACCGTGCCCATCTGGAAGAAGGAAGTTTACGAAGACGGCGAAGTTTGGATTGAGGGCTCCGACTAGGTCTCGGATCCTGGATTGTGGATTGAAGATCCTGGAACAAAAAACTCGAAGCTGGAGTCGCAGGATCGACTGGCACCCCCCACATCTTCTGCAGCCAGTCCGGATTCAGAGTTCGTGGCGGCCTTCGAGGGCTTTGCTCATGGTCACCTCATCGGCGAATTCGAGGTCGCTTCCCACGGGGAGCCCCAGCGCAATGCGGGTGACGCGAACCCCGATCGGCTTGAGCAGCCTGGCCAGGTAGATGGCTGTAGCTTCCCCTTCAACATTCGGGTTCGTGGCCAGGATGATCTCCCGCACATTCCCTTCCCGCAGCCTTTCGAGCAGGTTTTTCAGCTTGAGATCCTCCGGCCCGACGCCGTTCATCGGCGAGAGCACTCCGTGCAGAACATGGTATTGGCCGTGGTACTCACGGGTCTTCTCGATCGCGAGAATGTCGTTGGGCTCCTCGACGACACAGATGATCTCCTGCGTGCGGCTGGCGCTGGTGCAGTAGTTGCAGGGATCCTGGTCCGAAAAGTTGTTGCAGCGGGAGCAGTAGCGGATCTTCTCCTTCACATCGAGGATGGCGCGGCTGAGGCGCTCTGCGTCCTCGCGCGGGCGGCGCAGCAGACTGTAGGCCAGGCGCTGCGCCGTCTTGTGCCCGATGCCGGGCAGCTTGCGCAACTCATCGATCAGCCGGGCAATGGGCTCCGCGTAGTCGTTCATGGTTTTAACTTCTCGGCCTTGACGGGGCCCGGGAAGGTGTCAAGAAAGGCCTGCACGGCGGGCTCCCGTTTCGCCCTCTCCAGGAGGTCCTCCTCGGCCGGTTTCCCGGGACTGGAAAGGCTCGCCTCAGGTTTGGGCGCATCGGCCTGCACATCATCGAGGAGAACCTGAACCGTCCGGCCTACGGCGGTTGAAGCTGCCTGGGCGATCACCGGCAGATTGTCTTTCAGCTGCCGGCGCAGAAATTCGTTGGGCGGCTGCCCCAGGTCAAGGATGACCACATCCCCGCGGAGTTGCGCACCCGCGAGAGACTGCAGTATGGGTTCCAGCGATTCCTTTGGCACGGCCGTCGCGATCCGCTCGAGCAACCGGCGCGTCCCGGCGCCGCTCCCCGGGGCCGGGGGAGAAGGCGCAGCATTTCCCGGAGGTGGCGGAGGTGCTGGATCCGCAGGGCTTGCACCCCGGGCGGGAGGGGCGACAGCCCGGTTCCGATCTTGCTCGGGAGGCGGCGCTTCATTTCTGGGGCCTGCGGGGCGGTTTGAAGGGGCCGCCGGCAAGCCTGGGCGGGGACCTGATGTCCTCTGAGGTGCACCGCCCTCCACCAGCCGGGCGAAGTCGGCGATCAACTCTTCCAGAGAGCGCATTCTCGGAATCGAAGCCAGCTCGATGAGTCCCATCTCCAGTTGGAAGCGGGTCTGCGTAGCATGCCTCAGATCCGCTTCCACTTTGAGCAGGGCGTCAAACAGCCGCAGCAGGTCCTCCCGTGAAAAAAGCGCGGCCTGTCCGGTCAGTTCGGGCAGCATGCTTTCCGGAACTCCCAGAACAGCGGGATCAGAAACGCCCGCCTTCAACACCATCAGGTCGCGCAGTTGACCCAGGAGGCACCGGCAGAAGTTCTGCAGATCCTGGCCGGCGGCCGCAAGTTCGCCTATGATACTGAGGATCTTCTGCGCGTCGTTGGCGGAAATCGCCCGCACCGTGTTCCCCAGAATCGCAGGTTCGACGAGACCCAGCAGCATAGGGACGTCTTCATCACGCACGGTCTGCCCGCTGAAGGCGATCACCTGATCGAGAGCCGACATGGCATCGCGCATGCTGCCGCCGCTCGAAAATGTAATTTGTTCCAGGGCGGTGGTGCTGATCTGGATGTTCTCGGCGCGCGCAATCGTGCGCAGGCGTTCCAGTATCAACGGAAATTGGATCAGTTTGAAGCTGTACTGCTGGCACCGGGACAGGATGGTCGCCGGAATCTTATGGTATTCGGTAGTCGCCAGGATGAACGCCACGTGCGGCGGCGGCTCCTCGAGAGTCTTCAGCAGGGCATTGAAGGCCGCCGTGCTGAGCATGTGGACTTCGTCTATGATGTAGATCTTGTTCCGGTCGCGCGCCGGACGGTACTGGAGCTCCTCGATCAGGTCGCGAACATTGTCGACACCCGTGTTGGACGCGGCGTCGATTTCGAGGACATCCATGCAGTTGCCCGCCGTGATCTCGATGCAGGAGACGCACTTTCCGCAGGGCTCTCCGGTAGTTCCTTCATGACAATTCAGCGCCTTCGCCAGAATGCGCGCCGTGGTGGTCTTGCCGCTTCCGCGCGGACCGGAGAAGAGGAAGGCATGGGCGACACGGCCGCCCTGAAGCGCATTGAGCAGGGTACGCGACACGTGATCCTGCCCTACCAGTTCATGAAAGGTCTGCGGGCGCCACTTGCGGGCCAGGACTTGATATTGCATAGAGAAAAGGGCCGGGCCCCGGGGAACCTGCGGCACATATAACTGGCCTCTTAATGCTGCTTCCTTCCGGACCTGACATGGTTCGAGGGTTATATTGCACAGGGCCCGAGGCCCGCTAGTATTCCTATCGCGACATCATCTTACGGCATCGCCGGAGGCGAGACAAGACATAACTCCGAAATTCGATCTCCGACTTCCGACCTCCCGACCTTGGGGCTGCACCGGTGGGGCTCAACGATTCCGAGCACACGCGAAAGCGGGCGCTTAGGAGGCATGTTCTTCGGTTGCCAAGGGCTTATCCGGGATAGAAAAAGCATGATACTCCTGAGGGGCCGGCCCTGCCGGGACGTCGGCGTCTGCCCGCAGAAATCCCACCTATTTTATTGAAAGAAAGGCGGGATAAGAGTAGCGTGGCAGCCGGGTAAGAGAAAACTTGATCATGCAGGGCAACTTTTAGTAAATAGGTGCCTTGCTAAGTTGAGAGGTTATGCGCAAGGAGCCCCACTCCTGTCGCGGAACCGGGTTTGCCAGGCTGTGTTGAGCCGCATTTCCGGCCCAGAGGTGGGAAAGAGATATTCATTCATCTGTCCTGCATAACAAACCGCGCTTTTATGCGTACTATTTAATGTCGTCTTCTGCCCCGGCTTGCCGCCACACGCGTAGACGGCTTTCAATGGATTTTAGACATGACCGAACGACCAAGGACATTGGCGGGCCAGCGCCTGATCTGGTATGTGACGACGGTCCTGGTGCCGCTCGCGGTCGCGGCCACCGGCTGCAACCGGAGCGAGTCGCAGACGCCCCAGGCGCCTAAGGGTCCACCCCCCATTCGGGTAGAAGTCACTTCCATCCAGCGCATCTCCGTGCAGCGCCAGGTGGAACTTGCCGGCACCCTGATTTCGCCTGATCAGGCCAAGGTAAGCAGCGAAGTCGCCGGGAGAGTGCAGGAAATACTGGTGGAGATGGGGCAGGAAGTGCAGCCTGGACAGGTACTTGTCAAACTGGATCCACGGGAGCTCGATCTGGCGCTTCGTCAGGCCGAGGGCCTGTTGCGCCAGACCGAAGCGCAGTTGGGCATGGACGGCCTGCGCTTGAATGATCCGCCGCCGGACGAAGAGATATCAACAATTCGCACCGCCATCGCTAATCGCGACGACGCCCACGCCCAGGCAGCGCGTGCCGGCCAGCTGATCAAGAAAGGGCTGATCGCTAAGGCTGACTACGACACTGCTATGACGAGAGTCAAGGTCACCGAGGCCGCGTATCAAGCGGCCGTGGAGACCGTGGCGAGCCTGAAAGCCACCCTGCAGCAGCGACGCGCCGCATATGAGCTGGCGCAGAAGAAGTTGAGCGACGCGGTGATTCGAGCTCCGATCGGCGGGCTGATCAGCGAGCGGCTGGTGCAACCCGGCGAGTTCATTCCGCAGAATGTGCCGGTGGTTACCATAGTGCAAATGAATCCGCTCAAGCTGAAAACGGCGGTCCAGGAGAGGTATGCCGCGCTCATGCGACCCGGCCTCAATGCGCAGTTTAAGGTGGAGTCGTTGCCGGATGTGGTCTTCCCGGGCAGGGTGGCCTTCGTCAGCCCCTCGGTAGACCAGACAACCCGCACCTTCGCGGTTGAGATCCTCGTCGATAACAATGATCGCCGGTTGAAACCCGGTTTCTTCACCAAGGGCGTCATCCACACACAGAAAGACGAAAATGTGCTCGCGGTATCCGAAGCGGCGGTGTCTACTTTGGCCGGAGAATCCTCGGTATACGTGGTTGAAAAGAACGTGGTCAGAAAGCAGTCTGTGGTTCTGGGGGCTCACGTAGGCGACAGTATCGAGATCATTTCCGGCCTCAAAGGGGATGAGACTCTGGCAACTACCAGCCTGAGCGAAATGGCCACGGGAGTTCGAGTTGCGGTTGGTAAGGGCGGAGCCGGCCCTTCCGTTGAAGGTGAGGGCCGGGGAGGACCGGGACGCCCGGGTCGGGGAGGGCGGCAGAAATGAAGTTGGCAGATGTGAGCATCAGACGACCCGTCTTCGCTTTCATGATGACGACCGCCCTCGTGGTGCTGGGCCTGTTCTCCTACCGGAATCTTGGTCTGGATTTGATGCCCAAGACCGACTATCCCACGGTCACGGTCATGACCCGTCTCCCGGGGGCAAGCGCCGAGGAGATCGAGAGCCAGCTCACCAAGCCCATCGAAGAGGTCGTAAACACGATCAGCGGCATCGATGAATTGCGTGCCACCTCCGATCAGGGATCCTCGCGCGTGACCATCACGTTCGTCCTGGAAAGGGATATCGAGGCCGCAACCCAGGATGTGCGCGACAAGGTGGCGACGATTGTCAACCAGTTTCCCCGCGACACCCTGCCGCCGGTAATCCAGAAAATGGACCCGGATTCATCGCCGATCCTCACGCTCGTCATTTCGGGCCAGCGCTCCCAAAAGGAAATCACCGAGATCGTTGACAAGAAGATCAAGCAGGTGCTCGAAACGGTGCAGGATGTCGGCGAGGTTCTTTTCATGGGCGAGCGGCACCGGGAAATCCAGCTGCTGCTCAATGCCGACCGCCTGAACGCCTACGGCCTGACCGTGGACCAGGTGCGGTCAGCGGTGGAGAGACAGAACGTCGAGATACCTGGGGGAACCTTCATCGCCGGGCCCTCGGAGATCGCGCTGCGCACGATGGGGCGCATCAAGAACGTGGCGGATTTCAACCGTATTATCATGGCGTATAAGAACGGGTCCGTGATCACTTTCTCCGATATCGGGCGCGTGGTCGACACGGTCCAGGAGATCCGCAGTCTGGCGACCCTTGAAGGGAATCCGTGTGTTTCGCTCATGATCCGGAAGCAGTCGGGCACCAACACTGTTGAGGTGGTCGATCGTGTCCTGGACCGGATGGAGAAGCTCAAACCCTCCCTCCCGCCGGACATACGGGCGATCCCCATTCGCGACCAGTCGCGCTTTATCCGGCGCTCGTTCGAGGACATCCAGCTCCACCTCATTTTGGGGGGCCTGCTGGCCAGTGTGGTGGTGTTTGTCTTCATCCGCAACATCCGCAGCACGCTGATTGCCGCTGTCGCCATCCCCGCGTCGATCATCGGCTCCTTCACGGTCATGAAGGCACTCGGCTTCACCTTGAACAACATGACCATGCTGGCGCTGTCGCTCGCCACAGGAATCGTGATCGACGATGCCATCGTAGTGTTGGAGAACATCTTCCGTTATGTCGAGGAGCGCGGATCACCGCCACGGGAAGCAGCATCCAAGGCAACCGCGGAAATCGGCCTCGCGGTCATGGCGACGACTATGTCGCTCGTCGTGATCTTTATGCCGGTCGCGTATATGACCGGGCAGGTCGGACGCTATTTCTTCAGTTTCGGCATCGTCTCCGCCAGCGCAATCCTCATATCGATGTTCATCTCTTTCACTCTGACGCCCGCGCTTTGTGCGACCTGGCTGCGGCCGGCGGATGCCGGCGGACACGGGAAGAAATCGAAATCGCGCGGCCTTTATGCGTTTGTGGACCGCGTTTATGGGCACATGCTCGGATGGTCCCTGCGCCATCGCATCGTCATGGTTGCCATCGCCCTTGTCGTCACGGCTTCGGCCGCTTATCTGTTTCCCAGGGTCGGCAAGGAACTCGTGCCCGACGATGATCAGAGCGAGTTCAGCGTAAACGTGAGGTTGCCCAGAGGGACCAGTTTCGAGCGGACCAAGCAGTATGTGACCCCCATTGAAGCCGACCTCAGAAGGCTGGGACCCGAGGTCCAGATGATCCTGACCAACGTGAACGCCGCCAGCGCGAACTTTTACGTTGCCCTGACGCCGCTCGAGAGCCGCAAGGTCTCACAGCAGGATATGATGCGCCGGGCGCGCATAGTGCTCCGCAAATACCGGCAAGCTCGCATCAGTGTTTCGGGCGGCACTGACCTTTCAGGTGCGTCAAGCGCCGGCGGCCGCGGCGGCGGCGGGGGGGGCGCGAACCGTCTCAATGTGCTGATCCAGGGGCCCGACATCGAGCAACTCCAGGCCTACGTCACGGAATTGATGGCCAAGGTCAGAACCATTCCGGGAGTGGTCGACGTCGACACCAACTTCGAGCCGACGCAGCAGGAGTTGCGCGTGAATGTGGATCGTGCGCGCGCCGCGGACCTCGGCGTGAGGATAGACTCTCTCGCTTCCAGCCTCGGACTGCTGGTCGGGGGCAATGAAGTCTCCAAATACAAAGAGGGCGATGACCAGTTTTCGGTGAAGCTGCGGCTCGACGAGCAGTTCCGCAACAACCCGAAACTCATGGGTGAGTTGCTGATTCCGTCCAATCTGGGCACGGTCAAGGTGAGCGATGTGGCACAACTGGCGCTGGAGAACGGGCCCGCCTCCATCGATCGCTATAATCGCCAGCGCCAGATCTCAGTGAACGCCAATCTGGACAGAGTTCCGCTCATGCAGGTCATCGATGCCACCAAAACAAAAGTAGAGGAACTCAATCTCAAGCCCGGCTACATGGCGGTTTTCGGCGGCAGCGCCAAGACCCTCGCCGAGGCCTCCAATGACTTCATAATAGCGATACTACTGGCCATAGCCTTTATCTACATGGTGCTCGCCTCCCAATTCAACAGCTTCGTCTACCCGGTGAGCATCATGACGGCTTTGCCCCTCAGCCTGCCGGCAGGGCTGCTCGCACTCATGGCGTTCGGCATGACGATCAACGTCTACAGCGCCATCGGGCTGATGATGTTGTTCGGCATCGTGAAGAAGAACTCGATTCTTCAGGTGGACTACACCAACACGCTGCGCTCCCAGGGAATGGAACGTCATGATGCCATTATTGCCGCCAATCATGTCCGGCTGCGGCCGATTCTGATGACGACCGTCGCGATCATCGCGGGCATGCTCCCGATTGCGTTTGGAAAAGGCGCCGGAGCCGGATCGCGGGCTTCCATGGCGGTTACGATCATCGGGGGACAGATTCTCTGCCTGCTGCTGACCTTGCTGATCACCCCGGTGGTCTATTCCTACTTCGACGATCTGCGGGAGTGGCGTCCGGCCCACCTGTTCGCCTGGCTGCGGCGGCCAGGCAAGGCTCCGGCTGCGGCGCCGCCGCCGGAGCCGCTCGGCTGACGGGTTCCATACTGCGAAACCCGCGAGGGCGGTTTTCTTGGGTTTCGCAGTTGCCGCCTTTTCAGTTTTTCGCGCGGGACTTCCTCGGCGACTCCGGATAGACCGGGGTCACGCCGTATCTCCCTCCAGCCCAGAGCGTAAGGAGTGAGGTAATGCCCGCGAGCGCCCGCTTTTCATCTTCCTCGTGAATGACCAGTCCATAGGTGTCTGCGACAAAGTGCAGGTTCGCAAGCACCTTCGCCGCCCGACGGCGCTCGATCCATCCGTGCCAGAAGGCCACCTGGTCCAGCACCATCTCCCCATAGCGACGGAGAAACTCGCCGAGGGAAAGGATATTCGAGCTTAAGGGAGTACGGGCCCGGCAGATTGCCAGCAGGTCTTCGACGTACTTGTCCCACTGGCGGGCAAAATCCCTGTTTTCGGGTCGGCGCAAAAACCGGGCGCGCGCCAGCGACACACGAGCGCGCGTCTGGGTGCGGAACAAAGGGATGACGGGATGAAAGTCATACAGCGTCTTTGCCTCGCCCTTCTCCTCCTGGTGATAGACCCAGCGGCTCTCAAGCTGCTTCCAGGTGAGAATCACCAGCACCGCCACGTCACGGCTGTCGAGCACGATAAAGCGGCCCTTCTCCTCCTTCACAATCGTCACCCAATGACTCCACTCGTTGATGCATACCAGGCAGGGGAGGCCAAGGCGCAAGTGCTCGACCAGGTCCCGCCGCGCCTCGCCTGAGTCCTCGCTGCGCTCGAGCAGGAGATCGCAGTCGAACTTGCGCGCCGCCCGCGCCAGTTGGAATTCGTTCGTGCCTGAGAGCCTGTTCGCTCCCGACAGCTTCGAGATGGCGCTTTCGTCGGCAAGAATGCCCAGCATGATCAGAGCGTGCTTCAGTGCGAATGGCCCGCACTGCCAGCGATTGGTTTGCGGAGAAAATCCCATGAATCGGCTCCTAATTGGTTTCCAACCTTCCCAAAAATGCAGAATTCTGCTTTAATCGATGCGCGAGGCATAGCAGGTACGTCTACCCTGTCGTCGAAAAAACCTTCGGGGCATACAGCGATACGCCCCGCATCCGGAATCCGAGCTGATGTTCTCATGACCCGACGTTCCAAAAGCAAACAGGCGTCAGTAGCCGTCATTTACAACAACACCGGCGTTGACCATTACGAGCAGCTGCGCGATATCGATCCCTCCACTCTCGATTTCACGCCCGTATACCCGCTCCAGGTAGCGACGGTCCAGGAAGAATACCATGCCATAGTCAACGCCCTAAAAACAGAAGGTTATCATGTAACTCTGCTCAACATCGAAGACGATCTCACCCGACTCCAGCGGCTCTTTGCCCACACCTCGCCCGACGTGATTTTCAATCTCGTCGAGATGTTCCACAGCGATCCCCAGCTCGAGTCGGCCATCGCCGCGCTTTTCGACCTCTACCAGATCCCGTACACCGGCTCGGCGCCCTTTGCACTCGATCTCTGCCAACGCAAGTCGATTACAAAGCAAGTCCTCATGAAGCAGGGGATCGCAACACCAGGCTATCGGCTCCTGCGCACACCCAAGGTTCCGCGCGCGCATGGTCTCCTATACCCGTTGATCGTCAAACCGGCGCAAGAGGATGCCAGCCTGGGGGTCGAGGCTGGATCGGTGGTATATGATTACGGACAGCTCGTCAGCCGTGTCAACCTTGTTTTTGAGTCGTTCGATCCGCCCGTGCTGATCGAAGAGTTCATTCCGGGGAAAGAACTGCACGTGGCAATCCTCGGCAATGACCGGCCTCAGGTGCTGCCGATCATTGAGTTCGATTTTTCGGACCTGCCGGAGGACCATCCCGCCATTATCACCTACGATGTGAAATGGAATCCTCTGGATCAGGCCTACCACAAAGTGCATGCCATCTGTCCCGCTCAGCTTTCCAAGAAGGTCGAGCAGACAGTGAGGGAACAGGCGCTCCAGGCCTATCAGGCGACCTTCTGCCGCGATTACGCGCGGATCGACATGCGCTTGACCGAATCCGACACCCCCTGTGTGCTCGAAGTCAATCCCAACCCGGATCTCACCGAAAGCGTCTCCTTCATGGAATCCGCAGAACGGGCCGGCATGTCATTTTCCCAGACCCTGGGCAAGATCGTCGGCTTCGCACTCGCGCGCAGGAAGAAGCGCCGCGTGAAGCCCTCCCGCGGGGGCAACTGATTGACCCGCATCTGAACCGAAATCCAACCCCGGCCCGTGAGGACCGTCCTGTGCTGCCGCATACGCTAATCATGGGGGAGCGAATGCCCGATAAGTGTTTGAGGGGCTTTGAGCATCGATATGAATCGAGCCTGCGCACGAGTCATGCCGGTCGCATGTCACGATTGCCGCTACTATCTCGTTACCTGGGATGTCCAATTTCCTCACGGCTGCCGGGCGCACATCTTAAAATCTAAAAAGAGTCCTTCACTGCAGGTGTACGAGGCCTCCGGCTTGGAATGCCAGCTTTACGCCCCCAAGAAGCCGCGTGCCGCCGTAAGCGGCGAACCCCAGTCGCGGGACGTGAGTTAGACCTGAAAGCAGGAACAGCCGAGATGACAGGACGCTGGGACTGCACAGCGGCAGGGATTTCCCGGCAGACGTCCCCGCCTCTTTATCCGGATCATTCGTCAAGCCGGGCCGCCAGGATGTTCTCCAGGCGCTTCGCGTCGCGCCTGAGGTGGATCGTCTTTCCGCCTGTGACATACACCAATCCCGGCTTCGCCCCTTTAGGCTTCCTGACATTCTTGACCGGGGCGACGTGAACATCGGCCTGGCGTGCGTCCTTCAGCTTCGAGAAGTGAACCGCCAGTTCGCAGGCATCGAGCATTGATTCGGCAGGCGGATCGCCTTTCCCTCCGGTCCGCAGGATCACGTGACTGCCGGGATAGCCCTCCAGATGAAAAAAGAGATCGTTGCCGCGTGCCAGCCGCGTGGTCAGATAATCGTTCCCCTCTTCGCTGCGCCCGACCCATATCTCCAGCCCCTGCTCTGTCCGGTATCGCTTCGGGCGCAGTCGGCCAGGGATTTCTTTTCTGCCCGGCTCAATCGTCGCCGTCCGGGGTGCGCTCCGCTTCCGGTCGGGGTAGGCGCGGGATAGCAGCTTGCGTATGCGCGGCTCGGCAGCCAGAGCCTCAAGTGCCGCAGGATCGGGTGCCGGCAGCCCAGGTATCCTGCTTAGCCGGCGCCGGAAATCGGCAAGTTGCTCCTGTGCCCCCCTCAAGACTTGCAGCTGTTCCTGAAGCGCTTTGGCCCCACGGATCTCCTTTTGATAGCGCTTGAAGTAGACAGCCAGGTTCTCTGCCGGCGTCAATCTGGGGTCAAGGGAAATCGCCACCTGGCTTCCACTCTCGAAATCGGTGACCGTCACGGAGTCGGCACCAGGCCGGATCGAGTGCAGCGCCAGTTTCAGCAGTTCGCCCTTGTGCCGGTAGCCCTCTGCCTGAACTGCCTCCCCTAGGTCCTGGAGCAGGTTCACCGCCTTGCGCTCGAGAAACTCCGCCTCCTTGTTGAGGACGTATTCCAGCCGGCGTCCGAGCACCTCCGCATCTTCGATCCTCTCCAAGCCGGCATAGGTTTCTTCGATGGCCTCCAGATAGCTGTCGTCGGGAATGTGCTCCCACCGATCGGCGCCTTCGGATTTCGGACCCCCTTCCGGATCGATCCAGGGCCGCCCGATAACCAACGCGCGCCGGGTTTCAGCCAGCGGGCGCATTGCGTACAGAAGGACACCGTCCGCATCAAGCAGATAGATGTTGCTCCTGGCGCCAAGGATGGAAAGAACGATCTCGAATCCGCCGGTGTGAGAGCCCAGGCGGATTCCAACGCGCCTGTCGTGCGGAGAGGTTGTGGTGTGCTCAAAGGTAGCGCCGCTGAAATGAGCGCGCAGGAACTGGGCGAAAGCCGGCGGAACCGGCGGAGCCTTGGGTATCTCCCGGAGACCGCTGATGCGCGCGAACCGCGGCCGGCACGACAAGAGCACAAGATGCGTCGCCGCCTGACGGTAGAACTCCAGGATGAGCTGATGATTGTCAGCCTGCACAAGGCGCTGCAACCTGGCTCCCGAAAGTCGCGCTGCCGTCACCCTGGCGGCGCGCTGCACTTCCCTCAAACTCAACATGGGATCCCACCGCAATAGCCGCTACTAGAGTCAAGGCACGATCACCGTGCGGACGCGGTCACCGTACCGATCCAGTTCATCCAGGACCCCGTTGACCACATCGGCATCAAGAGGCACTGAGTGTGTGATCACATTGGTCAGGTTCAGCTTGCCCTGCTGCGCAAATTCGATGAGCAGCGGCATTTCCTGGGCCAAGTGGTCTGCCACACCGATCACTTCGGCCTCCGGGCTCAGGAGCTCGCCATAGGAAGCGATCTCGAATGTGCGGTCGCTCAATCCTGCTATGGCAGCGCGTCCCTGAACTGCCAACGATTGAACAGCCTGTCGCATGGTCAGTGGCAGTCCAATCACTTCGACGGACACATCCACACCCCTGCCCTCAGTCCGCCTCCGGATCTCCTTGACGGGATCGCCCTTGGAGGCGTCGATGGGGATCGCTCCAAAACTCTCCGCCAGCCTCAGCTTGACCGGGTTGATGTCCACGGCATACACCTGAAGCGCACCCAACGCCTTTGCCAGTTGCACCGCCGAGGCGCCCAAGCCTCCCACTCCAAAAACGGCGACGGTTTCACCCCCCTTGACTCGCGCCTTCTTCAGCGCATGGAGCGAGGTGGAGGATGAGCACATCATGACGGCGCCTTGCTCAATGGATATCTCAGGCGGCAGGTGGAATATGCTGCGTTCCGGCATGCTGATATAATCGGCCCAGCCGCCATCGCGATGTTTGCCGATCATTTTTCCTGAGCCGCAAAACTGCTCGCAACCCCGGCTGCAGTAATGACACTGCCCGCAAGAAACCAGATAATGAACGCAGACCCGGTCACCCGGCTTGAAAGCGGATACCTCCGAGCCAACCTCTTCGACCAATCCCGCGACCTCGTGGCCCAATGTTACGGGCATGGGCCCCACCTTCGTCACGCCGGACCGATAATGGGCATCTGAATGGCAGATACCTGCTGCCTTGACGCAGACAAGGACATCTTTCGTGCCCACGCGGGGGACATCGATCTTCTGCATTTTCAACGGCTGCTTTTGCTCAAACAGTCTGACTGCGCGCATGTGCTCTTAATCCCTCCTGTGGTAAAAGTGCCCCCGAAGGGCAAACACGAACGACCGATTATCGCTCAAAAACCGTTGTGAAGAGTACGAAGAAGACAGATTTTCAGATTTTTATCCTGCTCCATGCTGCGCCATGGCCGTCGCAGCCCGCATGGGAGCCATTGACGGCAGGTATCGTTGACATCCAATAACAGGGATTGTAGGGTAGGCGCGTGCGATATCCGTGGGGCAGTAAAAAGCGGCTCTGGCTGCTTCTGCTGACGCTGGGAGTATTGGGGCTGGCGGTGTGTGTTCCGCCCTCCAGGGTCATCACAACTGTGCGCCTGCTCGTGTTGGTCCGGCGTGTGGCATCTGGAGATATCGAGAAGAATCCGACAGTTCACGAAGAGAAGATCGTCCGTCTCATAGGGGGATTTGAGCAGGAGGGGATCGTCTATCGCCCTGCGGGCTCATCCCCCGCCAGCGGCGTTGTATTGGTGCCGGGGATAAGTGAACTGGGCTGCAACCACCCTCGGCTGGTCGCGCTGGCCCGCGCCCTCGCCGGCACGGGATTCCTGGTCTTGACCCCCGACATCAGAATGTTCCGCGAGTTTCGGATCTACCCTCCGCCGTTGGATGAGATCTCTTTCTGGCTGCGCGAAGCGCGCAGGGTTGAGGGCGGACAACGGCTCCGTCGCGTTGGGCTCGCCGGCATCTCGTTCTCAGGAACCCTCGCCTTGATCGCGGCCGCCCAGCCGCAGAATCGAGACCAGGCTGCCTACATCCTGGGTATCGGCTCCTTCGACGACCTTGTCCGCTGCAGCTCGTTTTGGTTCGACGCCGGGCCGGTGACGGTCGGCCCCGGCTACTATCCGACTCGCTTTTACGCCAAGTGGATCATCATGCTCGCGGCCGTTGATTTGCTCCCGGCTGAAAGGGATCGCCAGTTTCTTGAGAGTGTCCTACGCAGCCTCCTCCTGCAAAAGGACGTTCCATCGCCCCCGGTTGCGGTAACCGACGTGGGACGGCGCTGGCACAGGCTTGCGCTCATGCGCGAAGATCAGGCAGACCCTGAGCTCGCGCATCAGATCGAAAACCACGTGGTTGAGATACTGTACCCGGGCGTTTCCACCAGCCGGCCCGCTGCCGAGATTCGCTGCCCGGTATTCCTGGCCCATGGAGCCTATGACGATCTGATCCCGCCCGAGGAGAGCCGCAGGCTGCGTGAGAAAATCGTCCAGGCCAGATCCTATCTGTTGATCAGCCCCTTCCTCACTCATACCCACCCGTGGGAGAAACCGTTGAGCTGGTGGAAAAAAACGGCCGCCGCTTTCGATCTTTTTGTTTTTTTCTATCACCTCACTGGAGCCCTTTAATTTCCAGTTTGCCGTAGACATGAAAATCCTGGTGCGCTTACCTGCACGGCTTGCGCACAAGTGCTGCAGCGCGAAGAGCTACGCTGCTGCGTACGCGGCGAAGGCGCTTGCCCAGAGCCCATTCGTGTTCTTCGTGACATTTGCGGCTGCATTTTGCCCGCAGTGTCTGAGTCGCAGGGCCGGCAAGGCAGTCGTGGAGCGAGCAAGCGCGCGCCTGGGATCATAAAAAGATTCGGCCAGCCTGGTTCAAGTGATCACTGTGGCTTTGTCCAGGCCGGTGCGGTCACGCAGTTTGAGAAGGTCAAGCGCAGCACGACGGAGGGGATCCAGAATTTGGTCGATTGGCAGGCTGCCGTCCGGCCGATAGCCTTCCAGGTAAAGTCTGAGCGTCGCCCCTTCCGTACCTGTACCCGAGAGGCGCAAAACCATCCGCGATCCGTCTGCCAGCAGGATGCGGAGGCCCTGCTGTGTGCTGACACTTCCGTCGACGGGATCCATGTAACCGAAATCGTCCGCGAGTTCGACCGCGCTGCCGGCCAGAGGCATTGTCGTCAGGGAAGGCAACCTCCGGCTTAGATCCGCCATCATTCCGGTGGCGACATCCGGATCCAGTCCTTCAAAATCGTGACGCTGATAGTAGCTGCGACCGAACCGGCCCCAGTGGCCTTCGACCACGGCCGCCAGCGGCATGCGGTTCGATGCCAGGATGGAGAGCCAGCACAGAACCGCCCACAGGCCGTCCTTTTCGCGTATATGATCCGAGCCGGTGCCGAAGCTTTCCTCTCCGCAAAGGGTGCACATCCCGGCATCCATCAGGTTACCGAAAAACTTCCATCCGGTCGGGGTTTCAAAGCAGGGGATGCCCAGGCTCCGGGCCACACGGTCGACGGCTGTGCTGGTCGGCATCGAGCGCGCCACACCGGCAAGGCCGGCGCGGTACCGGGGAATGCACGCGCGCGCCTGTTCGGCGATCACGGCCAGAGAATCGCCGGGCCCGACATAAAAACTGCGGCCGAGGATCATGTTGCGGTCCCCGTCACCGTCACAGGCGGCGCCCAGGTCCGGGGCATCAGCCCGATTCATAAGCGCGACGAGGTCTGCAGCATGCACCTGATTGGGGTCCGGATGGAGGCCGCCAAAATCCTCCAGCGGCGCGCCGCGCCGGACCGTTCCCTCGGGAGCACCCAGGCAATGCTCCAGTATGTGGTGGGCGTAGGGGCCGGTGACTCCGTGCATGGCATCGAAGGCGACCCGAAAGCCGCTGCGGAACAGGGCACGCAGGGACTCGAAGTCGAAAATCTCCTCCATCAATGAGGTGTAATCCGACAGAGGGTCGAACACAGCCACCTCGCTGCCACCAACGGTTGCGATATCCACGCGATCGAGATCCACATCGGGCGCCGGCATCGTCAGGTAGCGGGTGACCTTCAGGGTGTGGGCATAGATTTCTTCCGTCACGGTCTCCGGCGCAGGGCCGCCATTGCGCACGTTGTACTTGATGCCGAAATCGGCGTCTATCCCTCCGGGATTGTGGCTCGCCGAGAGCACAAGCCCGCCAAGCGCGCCGCGCCGCCGGATGACGGCGGACATTGCAGGAGTGGAGAGGATGCCACCCCGTCCAACCAGAACACGGCCGAAGCCGTTGGCCGCAGCCATGCGCACGATGGTCTGAATCGCCGTCCGGTTGTAGTAGCGCCCATCGCCACCCACGACGAGAGTCTCGTTCTTGAAACCACCGGAGCCTTCGCGCACAGCATCGAAAACCGATTGGACGAAATTTTCAATGTAATGCGCCTGCATGAAGATCCGGGTCCTCTTGCGCAAGCCCGAAGTGCCGGGGCGCTGGCCGGGGAACGGGGTTGTCGGAATTGTCTGCACCATCCATGCCTCCGTCAGCTTTCAGTGCCGAGTGACGCCAAATAGAGGAATGTTTCCCCCTTGCCCTGTTCCAGGGCGAGGAGCGCCTCTTTGACTCGCAGGCCGCCGCCGTAACCCGTCAGGCGGCCATCGCTGCCGATGACACGATGGCAGGGGATCACGATAGGAAGCGGGTTGCGGCCGTTTGCCGCACCTACTGCCCGCACCGCTTGAGGTTTACCGATTCTGCGCGCAACCGAAGCATAACTGACCGTGGTGCCATACGGAATCTCGCACAACGCCGCCCAGACCGTTCGCTGAAAGGGCGTCCCCTCGGGCGCCAGCGCGAGGTCAAAACTGCGCAAGTTGCCGGCAAAGTACGCTTCGAGCTGCCGGATCACATCGCCGAACGGAGCCGCGTCGGCCTCCCATCCCGGCTCCGGTCTTCTGGCCCCCTTCCCTTCCGGAAAGCCGATGAACTTCAATTCGGTGGCATTGCCTGCCAGCAGCAGTTGCCCTACAGGACTCTGAATGTATGTGTAACAAGTCTTGTCCATAGAGCCTCCGAAACTTATAAGGTGCCACGAAACTCGCTAACAGGCTATGCATTTCCCGACTTCCGCAGAAAAGGCGGCCAAGCACGCACCGTAGCGGTCTACAGAAATATGGTAATATGCAATCGCATGCACCCCGATGCCAATGAACTCCCTATTGCCACTCTGTCTGGGCAGCCATGAAATCTGCGCGCATTCGCGGCGTCATCCTCATCCTTTTTCTGTGCCTGCCGGCGGCATTCTTGAGGCCGCACGGAAGGCAGAACGTTCCTCATCCGGAAGCAAACTACAAGCTCTCTGATCCCGACCCGGCGTGGGTGGCGGAGACGATGGCAGGACTGTCGTTGCGCGACAAGGTAGCACAGCTTGTCCAGGTGCGCGTCTCGGGCAGGTTCATCAACCGTGAAAGCCCCCAGTTTCAGGAACTCTCGGACGCAGTGCGGCGAAACCACATTGGAGGCGTCACCTTGTTCGCAGGGGATGTTTACGAATCGGCTCTGCTCCTGAATGATCTGCAGAGGATGTCGGATCTGCCGCTTTTCGTTGCGGCCGATTTCGAGCGGGGGGCTTCCTTCCGCATCAGCGATACCACGTCGTTCCCCTGGAATATGGCAATCGGGGCCACGGGCTCGGAGGACCTGTCCTACCAGGAAGGCGCGATCACGGCACGCGAGGCGCGCGCACTAGGAGTCCATTGGGTCTTCGCGCCCGTCTTGGACGTCAACAACAATCCCGACAATCCGGTCATCAACATCCGGTCCTATGGCGAGGACCCGCAGCTGGTAGCCCGGCTGGGAACGGCCTTCATTCGCGGCGCACGCGATAACGGCGTGTTGACCACAGCCAAGCATTTTCCCGGTCACGGTGACACAGCAACTGATTCACACATCGGCTTGGCGGTGGTCCCGTCGGACATGTCCCGCCTGGACGCCGTCGAGATGGTGCCTTTTCGGAGTGCTGTGGCCGCAGGCGTCGATGCCGTCATGACGGCGCATGTGGCCGTGCCGCAGGTAACGGGGGAATCCGACATCCCGGCCACACTGTCCTCGAAGATTCTGACCGATCTCTTGCGCGGCACACTGCACTTCCAGGGACTCGTGGTCACGGACGCGCTCGAGATGGGAGGCGTCACCAATCGCTACTGGACGGGCTTGGCCTGTATCCGTGCCCTGGAGGCCGGCGCCGATATGCTGTTGCTGCCTCAGGACGCGGACGTGGCAATCAACGAGGTGGTGCGGGCTATAGAGCGCGGCGAGATCACAACGGCCCGCATCGATCAATCGGTCGCGAGAATTCTGATGCTCAAAACCCGGCTAAGGCTGCATCAGGAGCGTACTGTGCCGATCGACCGCATCGAGGATGTGATCGCCGCTCCGGACAGCCAGAAGCTGGCCCAGGAAATGGCCGACCGCTCGATAACGCTGCTTAAGGATGAAGCGCACCTGCTGCCGATCAATCCGCTCAATCCGCCGAAGATCTTCAGCCTGGTGCTCAGCTCGGAACCGGACGCCAACCCGGCTTCCACCTTCCAGGCCGAGTTGCGTCGCCGATTCGCCGGCGTGCGCACCGAGGCCGTTGATCCCCGAATTCCCGATGACGTCGCGGAGAACATAGTACGCAGCGCCGCAGAGGCGGATGTGATAGTGTGCGCGACCCTGGTCCGGGTCATCTCGGGCAAAGGGACCATTACCCTGCCGGACAGCGAACGTGCTCTCCTCGATAAACTCATGACCGCACAAAAGCCCGTCATCTGGATCTCGTTCGGCAATCCCTACCTGTTGCGGCTCTATCCGCAGGCATCTGCGTACCTGTGCACCTTCGGCTACTCGGAGGGATCCTACATCGCGGCTGCCAAGGCACTGTCAGGCGAAATCGCCGTTACCGGCAAAACGCCGGTATCGATCCCGGGCTACTTCAAGGTGGGAGACGGCCTCCAAATGCCGAGGATCGAGATGACTCTGAAGCCGGCTGCGACAGGCGCGGATTTGGCGCCGGCTGCGTTTGACGAAACCAGGCAACTGCTCGTTTCCTGCATTGATGACCACGCTTTTCCCGGGGCGGCGCTGGCAGTAGGGTATCGGGGCACGCTGGTCCTGGACACCTCTGCAGGCAGGCTCGACTATACACCTTCGGGGGCAGAGGTCACAGGAGACACGATCTACGATCTTGCATCCGTGTCCAAGGTCGTCGGCACCACATCCGCAGCCATGATGCTGGTGGATTCGGGCAGGCTGCTTCTCGATGCGCCGGTGCAGGACTACCTGCCGGAGTTTCAAGGTACGGACAAGGAGAAGGTGCGGGTGATGCATCTCCTGCAACATTCCTCTGGGCTGCCCGCCTGGCTGCCGATCTACAAGGATGTTCAGGGATATCAGGAATTCTTGAAGAGGGTGTACGCCGTGCCCCTGGAGTTCATGCCCGGCACCAGGACCCGATACAGTGATCTCGGCATGATCCTGCTCGGCGAAATCATATCGCGAGCCTGTGGTCACCCCCTCGATCAATATCTCCAGGAGCGGTTATTCGGCCCACTGGGCATGAAGTCCACCCTCTACCGGCCGCCGAAGGAGCTGATGGAGCGCATCGCACCTACCGAGAACGATCCCTGGCGCCAGCGCATCGTGCGCGGCGAAGTCCATGACGAGAATGCTTACGCGATGGGGGGGGTTGCCGGCCACGCGGGGCTGTTCAGCACCGCTTACGACCTCGCCCGGTTCGCGCAGATGATGCTCTATCGCGGGATGTACGACTATCGCCGCTACTTCAAGTCCGAAACCCTGGATCGATTTACGAGCGCACTTGCATCTGGCGTCGAGTCTCTCGGCTGGCAAAAACCTTCAGCTTCGAGCTGGACCGGCAAAGCGTTTTCTGCCGCAGCGTTCGGCCATACGGGCTTTACTGGAACGTCAATCTGGATCGATCCCGAACGGCAACTCTTCATTGTCCTGCTGACCAATCGCGTTCACCCAAGCCGAGAGAACAACAAGATCACGGCAGCACGCCAGGCACTGACCGAGTCAATCCTGCGCGCCCTGCAATTGGAGGTGCCGGACCACAATATTCATGTGAAAATGAAGAGCTATTGAAAAGACTGCCGGTATAAACCACACCTCGAGCCTCCTCTGAGCCACGCAACCATACTAACCTGTTTGACATCAATGATTTATCGTGGTCCGGCACCAAGGTCTTCGGCCAGGGCGGTTCTTTGGACTTCGGTAAGGGTGATTTGGGTCTCGATTCCGGGGAGGTCGATGCCTAGGGCGACGGGCACGGCGCCGCGAACCGGGAATTTGAGGTATTGAACCGAAGACAGACGCTCTGCGCCGACTTGGGCAGGATCGAAGACAGGGCGGATTTCGGCACCGTCCGCAAGCAAAGCGTAAATGTGCCTGGGGAGCTCGAGCCAATCATGCAGCTTCGCGGCCCGCTCGTCCGGATCGTCAATTTCAATCAACAGGGTGCAACCAAGTTCGCCCGCGCCACCGAGCAGCGCGTTGTAGGTATCGAGTTCGTGCAGGATGTCTTTTTCCCTCACCATCTTTTCCACGCGCATCATTTCCTGCACCTGGTAGCGCATCGTAAGGGTGTTTTCAAAAAGGAAGGTAAAGCAATCACCCACGTGGATCCGACGCCGGGCCTTGACGGCGAAGACCACCTTCCGGAATTCTTCCCGAATCTCCTCGTAGGTCTGGTAATCAACGATTTCGCTGCGTTGTACGATCCTCATCCTTGAATCCATCTGCCGGCCGGCCCGACGCGTGACGACATCCCTGGGGTGCGCAAGCTTGTTTGCATCACGTCCTTTCTTGGCACGCACTGGTCTTTCTAAAAGCAGCAGCCAGTTGCCGCACCCCAAGACAAATTCGCGGCTCAGGTGTTGTTCGGCTCCGCCTTTTCAATCTTCTTTGCAAAGCCGTCGGGACGATAGGCACGCGCCAGAATCGACATGGGATGCAGCGGTTTCACGCCGGCATGCTGCTCGAACTGCAATGCCGCCAGGGGGCACTCGGAAGACCAGACGGATGCGCCCACCTCCTTCATTTCCTCGAATGCTTTCCTGCCGACGCGCCGCGAAGGCTCAAAGCCGGCGACCGTCATCGCATAGGTCCCGTCGTGCCCGCAGCATTCCTGAACGAGCACCGGCTGGACACCCGGGATCTTCCTCAGCAGGTCCCGCCCGCGGAAGCCGATTGCCTGCGCGCGCAGGTGGCAGGGCGCGTGGCAGGCCACCGGGCCTCCGGGAGTGCTCTTGAAGTCGAGGTTGAACCGTGCTTCGTCGCGGATCGACCAGAGGAACTCATTCGGATCCACGGTGGCAGCCGCGAGTCTGGCTGCGGCCGCTCTATCCTCCGAGGCCACCAGTTTCGGGTACTCACGACGGAACATCATCGCGCAGGTTGGATTGATCACCACCACCCTGGCACCCTTCTCAACAAACGGGAGAAGCGTTCGGAGATTCCTCCTTGCCTTCGCCTGTACCGCCTTGAGGTCCCCTTTTTCCCACGCCGGCATGCCGCAACAACACAGCCCTTTGGTACACTTGATGTCGACCTTGTTTCTCTCGAAAACCTCGATGGTGTCCTGCCCGAGCCCGGGAGCGTTGTGTTCCACAAAACATGTCTGAAACAGGATTGCCTCGCAGGACGGCTGCCGCGTGATTCGGCCCGTTTTTTCAGCCCAGGCCTCAAAGTTCTGCCGCGCGAAATCCGGGAGCAGCTTGTCGCGGTGCACTCCCATCGTCTTCTCGAGGAACCACCTGGGTATTCTCATCCGGTTCGCAAGATTGGCCAGCCCGAAGCTGGCCCGCGCCATTCGCCCGGCGCCGTCCGGATTGGCCAGAAGCCGATCCCGCAGAGGCAGCCCCTTGTCCCGCGCGCGCAATGCCCGGAAACGATGAACGAGCCTCGGGAAATCAAGCTGATATTCGTGCCCATCGCGCGGCGTGTAAGGGCAGTTCACCTCGCAGAGCTTGCATTGGAAACAGGTATCCAGGATCTCCCCGGCCTCCGCCCCCGTGATCTTCCGGACGTCGCCACCTTTCGCACCGTCGATCATGCGGAAGAGGCCGGGGAAGGTGTCGCAATACTTGAAGCAGAGCCTGCAGCCGTTGCAGACCTCGAACACGCGTACGACTTCCTGTGCCAGCCCCACCTTGTCCCAGTACTTCTCTTCGACCGGATCGTAAGACAAAGCCTCGGTCGGTTTGTAGGAGATGTTCTTCCCGCCTTCCCTCATCGCTCTCCTCTTCGCCCAGGGCCAGTCTGACGTCAGGGGCACGGCGTGCCGTGCCCCACTGTCCGAAAGGCAGGCAGGTTGACAAGCTAGCTGATCGACGTCAGCATCTGGGTGAAACGACCGGCGTGGGATTTCTCGGCCTTGGCGAGCGTCTCAAACCAGTCGGCTATTTCGGCGAATCCCTCATCACGGGCGGTTTTTGCCATCCCGGGATACATGTCGGTGTATTCATGCGTTTCCCCGGCAATCGCCGCCTTGAGATTGTCCACCGTCGGTCCCATGGGCAGATTGGTCGCCGGATCGCCTACCTTCTTCAGATAGTCGAGGTGCCCGTGGGCGTGACCGGTTTCCCCTTCGGCGGTCTCCCGGAAATTTCCTGCGACCTCAGGATAGCCCTCCACATCGGCGATCTTGGCGAAGTAGAGGTATCGTCGGTTCGCCTGAGATTCTCCGGCAAATGCATACTTGAGATTCTCATGAGTTTTCGAGCCTTTTAGCTGGGCCATCATCTCCTCCTTTTATCAGAAACCCGGGTGCGGGGTCCGCCCCGGACCGGATCAGATCCTATATCGATTTCGTCCGCCGTCCACCCGGCCGGCGGCACCGCCTGCAGGTGCCAACGATGCGAATGTCGAAAGTCTCGGGAACAAAGTCCACGGAACACTGAGGAAGCCTCAGTCGCGCAAACGCCGCCACTTCTGAATCCACGATACGCCCGCAGCGTCGGCAAACCAGGTGCTGGTGCGGAGTCAGGTTGGCATCAAATCTCCCGATGCCGTCGGTAGTGCTCACCCTGCGGACAAACCCTCCCCGTTCGAGCGACTCGAGGATCCGATAGACCGTCGCCAGCGAAAGACCGGTCATGCCGACGCGCAGCCTGGCATAGACGGAATCCGCGGTCAGGTGGGTCGGGTCCTCCGCCAGGGCCCGGTACACGGCCAGTCGCTGCGCCGTGACCCTTAGCCCGCGCCGGCGGCATTCTGCCTCGAACCGGGCACACCGGCGCTCCAGGTCAGCGGACATCCTTGATGCGCTTTCTTGTGCCCGATCTCGCTTCGTGACATTCATTATCATATGGGAAACACTATCATCTGGAACCGAATGGGTCAAGCGTGCCCCGAGAAGAAAAAACGCAAAACGGATGAAAACGTCTTTGAGTATTTCGTGCATTTCAGGGTCTGTTGAAACTACAATGGCGCCGGGAATCAGGTTTCCCCGGGAGGCAGGCGATGAGACATCTTTTTCTGCTGTTTTGCGTGCTGGCAGCGTGCGTCACCAGGCTCACGGCGGCCGACTACACCATCGAGGCGATCCGCTACGGTACGATCCCGCAGTTTTCGGTAGCTAATCTGGTCGTGGGAGCGCCGGCGTCGGAAAAGCTTGATATTGCCCTCATTTTTTGGCTCGTGCGTGGTGACGGTCGCAACATCTTGCTGGATACAGGTTTCCACCGGCAGCCATGGATGGATCAGTACCGGGTGACCGATTATGTCCGTCCCGACGAGGCGGTCCGCCTGGCAGGGGTCGATCCCGCCCAGATCACCGACATCATCCTGTCCCACGCCCACTGGGACCACATGGGTGGAATCGACCTGTTCCCCGGCGCCACTATCTGGATGCAGAAGGATGAGTTCGCTTACTACACCGGGCCGGCCTGGCAGAAGGGGGGACAGAGCGGCGGCATCGATCCCGAGGATCTGGTGAACTTGCTGCGCCGGAACACGCAACGGAAGCTGCGGCTGATCGACGGCGACGACCGTGAAATCATGCCCGGCATTCGGGTCTTCACGGGGGCTCGACACACTTATGCCTCCCAATATATCCGCGTCGAGGGCACGCCGAGCTACGTGCTCGCATCCGACAACTGCTACTTGTACCGCAACCTGGAAAGCCGGATGCCGATTCCCACCTTTGAGGTCGCTGACCGCGAAGCCAATCTCAAGGCGCTGGACCGGATGGTGTCACTGGCCGGGGCGCGCGAGCGCGTCATTCCCGGCCACGATCCGCTCTTGTTCACGCGCTTTCCCACCCAGGGACGCATCGCCAAGATCAAATAGATCTGCTCTAACCTGGATTTTTCATGAATGTGCGACCAAAATGCAGTTTTGGACGCGGAAAAACGCCGACCAACGCCGACCGTTCGGTCATGGTCGGCGTGCAAGAGCTTTTCATGGGCGTGCGGTTCTGCATCATGAGGAACTCAGGTTAAGGAGGAGCGTGGATTATGGAGAAAGCCGGCAGGATCAGCACGCTGTTCCTCGATATCGGCGGCGTACTGCTGACCAATGGCTGGGACAGTCACGCGCGCCGTCGGGCGGTTGAGAGATTCGGACTGGATGGCGATGAGCTGAACGAGCGCCACCATCTGACCTTCGACACCTACGAAGAGGGCAAACTGAGCCTCGACGAGTATCTGGATCGTGTGGTTTTTTGCAGGCCGCGGCAGTTCTCGAAGCAGGAATTCAAGAATTTCATGTTTGCCCAATCCCAGCCGTTTCCCAAGATGATCGGTATGGTTCGTGAGCTGAAG
The DNA here is from genome assembly GCA_020072565.1 of Terriglobia bacterium. NCBI lineage: Bacteria > Pseudomonadati > Acidobacteriota > Terriglobia > Terriglobia bacterium. Next base: position 149,528 of record JAIQGI010000004.1, on the reverse strand, counting down.
TCGCTCTATCGGCTCAAGCTGATCGTGGTAAGCAACGAGGGGAGAGAGCTGAACGAATACCGGATTCGTGAATTCGGATTGAATGAATTCGTCGACGCCTTCATATCGTCATGCTTCGTTCACTTCCGCAAGCCCGATCCGGACATCTATCGAATCGCGTTGGACATTTCCCAGGTGCGGCCTGAACAGGTTGCCTATATCGAGGACCGTCCCATGTTTGTCGAGGTGGCGTGCAGCCTGGGACTTGTCGGCATTCACCATACCGGAATTGAATCAACACGGGCGGAGCTGTCCCGGCTGGGCCTGTCGTTGCCGGACCGTTAGCGCCTGGGCAATAGCCGCGAGCCTGACGCCAGGCAACGCCTGCCGCCCGAGTCACGGAATTCTCATGGAAGACGTCAGATTTTCCCGCCTGCCGTACGGGTACCCCGATCTGCTCAGCACCGACGGTGGCAAACCCTGAGCTGCGGCCTCGACCAGCATCGATGCCCCTGGATCGAGGGACCGTATTCCGTGAATTCCGCGAGTTGGCCGCAGCTGCGAAAATCACTGAAACAAGAGCATCCCCGATGCATCATCAAAGCTGGAATCCCAACACGGCCGAGGTTGTGATAATCTATATCGGCAATGAACGAGCTTATTTCGTAAACTGAGGAGAAAGTATGAAATTGATGTTGAAACTTGCACTAGTGCTTGTACTGGCGCTCTCCCTCTCGCTGCTGTATGCTGCCGCATCTGGCGATGCCAAGAAAGGCAAGGAGCTGTTCACAAAGAGCTGTGTCCAGTGCCATGGCGAGAAGGGCGAGGGAAAGGCCGCGATCGAAAAGCTGTACAGTGTCAAAATGCAGCCGCTCAGCTCCAAGGAAGCGCAGAGCAAGAGCGACGAGCAGCTGATGAAGACCATCCTGGAAGGCAGCGGCAAAATGAAACCGGTTAAACTCTCCAAGGTCGAGGCAGCCGACGTCGTCGCCTTTGTCCGCACTTTCGCGGGAAAATAATAATCGCCAAAGCTGGTTCACGGCAAAGACCCTGAGGCACGAAGACGCGAGGATCCTGGAGTCTTCGAGTCCCAGAGGTTTGTGCTGCGCATCATAAATTATTGCGGGGGCAAGATCCCTGCATGTCTGCGGCGTGTTTGTCTGCCGCGGGGAGACCACCCCTAAACGTTATGGCACTTCGGGAAACACTGATCCATTGGATTCGGCCGCTTGTCTTCCTCGGGCGCAATATCGCTTCATTGATCGGCGCCGTCATCACGACCAGCATGGGTATCACGCTCGTGTCCTTCTGGGCCTTTCAGATCATTACCGACGCCCGGATCCCTCCCTACTTCGGGGTTATCTTTTATCTCATCCTGCCGGCCTTGTTCGTCTTCGGGTTAATCCTGATCCCCTTGGGCGCTCTGTGGCGCCGCCACAGTCTGCTCATCCGGAAAGCCCTGCCTGCCGTCTACCCGCAGATTGATTTCCATGATCCCATGCTCAGGCGGACAGGGTACTGGGTCGCGTGCTTGACGGTTCTCAACGTGGTCATCGTGGGCTCGGCATCCTATCGCGGCGTGGAGTACATGGGCTCAGTGTCGTTCTGCGGCCAGACGTGCCACACGGTAATGCAGCCCGAGCACACAGCCTACAGGAACTCTCCCCATTCCCGCGTCGAGTGCGTCAGCTGCCATATCGGTCCAGGGGCCTCCTGGTTCGTGAGGTCCAAGTTGAGCGGCGTACGCCAGGTATTCGCAGTCATGTTGCATACCTACGAAACTCCCATCCCGACACCGGTGGAAAACCTCAGGCCGGCACAGGAAACCTGCGAGCAGTGCCACTGGCCCCAGATGTTTCAGGGGGACAAGCTGCTGATTCGCACTTCCTTCGGCGATGATGAGAAGAACACACCTGCGACCACCGTGCTGCTGATGAAGATCGGCGGCAGAACCTGGGAACGATCCGTCGGGATTCATGGACGTCACCTCTCAGATCCGGCCACGGCCAACCGGGTCCGGTACTGGGCGACTGACCGCGCCCGGCAGGTGATCCCGAGGATCTCATATACTGAGGATGACGGGACAGTCGTGGAGTTCAATGCCGGCGACACGAAAGCGAGCCCGGAGGAACTGGCCAGGCCGCCCCGCATCATGGACTGCGTGGATTGCCACAACAGGCCGACGCACACATTCCTTCCCGCCGCGGACGCCGTGGATCGTGCGATGTCGGAGAGCCACATTGATCCGATCCTTCCCTTCATCAAGAAGAAGGCTGTAGAGGTGCTCCAGATGTCGTACCCGGATAGCCAGAGCGCGGAGCGGCAGATATCATCGGCCCTCGACGACTTCTACCGGGCCAAATACCCGGATATTTATCAGAAGGAAAAAAGGGCGCTGGCAACGTCCGTCGAAGAGGTAAAGAACATCTACCTGCGGAATGTCTTTCCTGAAATGAAAGTCACCTGGGGGACCTATGCAAACAACATCGGGCATATGAACTCACCCGGCTGTTTCCGTTGCCACGACGGCAACCATGCCGGCAAGGACGGGCGGCAGATTACCCAGGACTGCTCAGCTTGCCATGCGCTCCTCGCAGTCCAGGAGCAGAACCCACAGATCCTGAGCCAGTTGCAGATCCACAACGGCGGTTCGCGCTGATCTGCGATTCGGCCGCAATGGGGTGAAATCCGTCGGAGTGCGGGTGCGATCTGCGCACATAACATAGGGATCGAAAGCCGGAAGATCGTTGCCCGACCTCTATCGCCTTTGCCGGGATCTCCCGCATCTTGCCTTATCGCGCAGAAGCACTACAATTTGTCCATGGAACGGTATTTTCAAGTTCTTGCCGGAGGTCGGTGTGTGTACTCTGTGTGCCCCCTGCCGGGTCGCGGTACAAACCGCGGCGATGGTCCGGTTGGGTGCCGCAGCAATGGAAACTGATGGCGATCCTTCTATCGAAATCATTGAGAAGTCACCCTGGGACCCGTTGGGAACCGCCGGTCGACATCTACCGCACGCCTCAAGGGTGGACCGTCAAAGTGGAACTTGCCGGCGTCGATCCCAATGATGTTGCGATTGAGTCGAGCGGATCCCTGCTGAGGATTCGCGGAATTCGACGGGATTGGATCGTCCGGGAGGGTTGGCGCCACCACTCGATGGAGATTTCTTACTGTCACTTTGAAAGGGATATCCAGCTTCCGGCCGGCGTCAGCGGGTTTTTCATTTCGAGCGAGTACAATCAGGGAATGTTGCTGATCCACGTGGCGACGGAGGGAGGCAACGTATGAGCGAAGAGGAGAGCATCAAAAGCCTGCCGGTTCTGCCCATCAAAAACAATGTCCTGTTTCCTTATGTGCTCATGCCCCTCTCGGTCGGCCGGCCGGCATCCGTGGCTGCCGTAGAGGCGGCTCTGGCGACGGAGGAGAAGGAACTGATCGTTCTGACTCAGCGGGACGCTTCGGTCGAGATCCCCGGGCCGGATGATCTTTTCCCCGTCGGCACGCAGGCCATAATCAAGAAAATGGCGCGCCCGCGCGGGGACCTGATCGAGCTGATCGCCCAGGGCACCGAACGGGTCGTGCTGCTCAAGCTCGAGCAGACCGAGCCCTACCTGAAGGGCAGGATTCGCCCGCTGCCCTTGCCGCACGAGAAGGGAGCGGAGGTCGATGCTCTCTATCGGGCCGTGCTGGAGCTGGCAGCCAGGGCGATTGCCCTGGCTAATCCGCAGGCTTCCACCGAACTGGGGCAGCTGTTGGAGAACACGGGGGAACCGCTGCGGGTGGTTTACCTGATCGGCTCCATGCTCAGCCTGGAACTGGAGAAGGAACAGGCCCTGCTGCAGGCTGAAACCGTGCTTGATGCGCTGCGCCTGATGCACACATATCTCAGCTATGAAGTCCAGGTGCTCGAACTGCGCAGCAAGATCGCCAGCGAGGCGCAGAGCGAGATGGGAAAGCAGCAGCGCGAATACCTGCTGCGCCAGCAGCTGCGCGCCATCCAGCAGGAGCTGGGCGAGCAAAGCCCGGAGCAGGCCGAGATCGATCAGCTCCGTGAGCGCATGGAGAAGGCGCAGTTGCCTGAGGAGGTGCGCAAGGAGGTCGAGCGCGAGATCAACAAACTCGAAAAGATCCCGAGCGCATCTCCGGATCACAACGTGACCCGTGGCTATCTCGATCTGGTGCTCGATCTTCCCTGGCACACGAGTTCCGAGGACATTCTCGATGTCGTCCGCACCCGCACCGTCCTTGACGAAGACCATTACGACCTCAAAGAGGTGAAGGAGCGCATCCTCGAGCAACTCGGCGTGCTCAAGCTCAACCCCGCAGCCAAAGCGCCGATCCTCTGTTTCCTCGGCCCGCCGGGCGTGGGCAAAACATCACTCGGCCAGTCGATCGCGCGTGCCATGGGCCGGCGTTTCGAACGCATGAGCCTGGGCGGGCTGCACGACGAAGCCGAACTCCGCGGCCACCGCCGGACTTATGTTGGCGCCCTGCCGGGCCGCGTCATCCAGGCAGTCCGGCATACGGGTGTGAATAATCCGGTATTGATGCTCGATGAGGTCGACAAACTCGGGCGCGATTTCAGAGGCGATCCGGCTGCCGCGCTCCTGGAAATACTCGATCCCGAGCAGAACCGCGCCTTCCGCGACAATTACCTGGACCTGCCCTTTGACCTCTCCAAGATCTTCTTCATCACCACCGCGAACACGCTCGACACTATCCCGCGGGCGCTGTTGGATCGAATGGAGCTGCTCAGGCTGCCGGGTTACAGTGAAGAAGAGAAGATCCAGATTGCAGAGCGCTACCTGATCGGCCGGCAGCTGTCGCAGGCGGGGCTGAAACCCGAAGATTGTATGATCCCCGAAGATAGCCTCAAGCACATCATTTCCCGCTACACGCGTGAGGCCGGCGTGCGCCAACTCGAACGCGCCATCGGCCGAATCACGCGCAAGGTTGCCTTGCGCTTCGCCGAAGGGAAGACGGATCCGACGACCGTCACACCGGATCAGCTGGATGAGATGCTTGGGCCCGAGCAGGCATATCTGGAACAGGCACGCAAGGAGCTGCCGCCTGGAGTCGCCACGGGCCTCGCCTGGACCGAAACCGGTGGAGAAGTGCTTTACGTTGAGGCGGCGCTTCTGCCCAAGGGGCGAGAGCTGATCCTGACGGGACAATTGGGCGAGGTCATGCGGGAGTCGGCGCAAGCCGCGCGCAGCTACATCTGGGCGCACGCCGAGGAACTCGGCATCGATCCCGAGCAGATCCAGGGTTCAGGCCTCCATATCCATGTGCCCGCGGGAGCGGTACCGAAGGACGGGCCTTCTGCCGGCACGACGATCGTCGCAGCTCTGGCATCGCTGTATACCAAGTCCCCCGTGCGCAGCGACACCGCCATGACGGGCGAGATCACCCTGGCCGGACTGGTCCTGCCGGTCGGCGGCATCAAAGAGAAGATGCTCGCGGCCCGACGCGCCGGCATTCGTCGCATCATCCTGCCGCGCGAGAACGAGCGCAACCTGCGCGATCTGCCGGAGCACGTGCGCGCGGAAATGGAATTTGTGTTCGTCGACAGCATCTGTGTCCTGCTGAAAGCAGTCATCCCGTTGCTTACCGAGTGCCCGATGAGCTCCGTCGGCGTCAAGGCGTAAACCGCCCAGACTCGCAGATTCAAGGATCATCGGGCTTTCCCGGAGTCCTTGAGTCCTCGAGTCCTTGCGATTGAGCTCAGACGTCGATCTGTACTTTTCTCCAATCGGCTTTCACCGGAACAGGCTGCCCATGGCCGGGCCGGCGTAGCCGGTCATCTCAAGGTAGCCACGTCCATGGGCCGGACGGCCCATGCGGCTCCCGGTCGCCTCGATGGCCCCTTCCCAATAGATCACCCCCGTTGACTCAGTGGAATGCGTTGCGGTCCTTGGGGTGTGGTCAGATGGGGCGAACGTCGGAAGCGTCGATCTCCACCGAAACCGCCTGGCGGATCAGATCGACCCGGATTACGAATCGGAAGCGAGCCTTCTTCTGCACGAGCGTTCCCTGAATTCCTTTGAGCGGACCCGCGATCACCTCCACGCGCCGTCCGACCTTCATGTAGGGATAGGGATCCACCGCCAGCTTTGCTTCCAGAAACCTTCGGACACCATCGATCTGTTCTTGGGGAATCGGCACGGTCTGGCTGTTGAAGCCGACGAAGCGCACAGCCCCCGGCACGTTCAGGACCCGATAGCGATTGGCGGGCGTGTCGACCTGGTGGACAAAGATATAGCCGGGAAACAGCGGAATCCAGATGCGTTTCTTCCGGTCTTTCCACCGGCTGAGGATCTCGCGCATGGGAAGGAAGACCTCGATCGATCGGTCCGAAAGCTCGCTCATCAGTTTTTTCTCAAACCGGCTGCGCGTGTAGAGCGCGTACCATGCCGGCTGCCCCTCGGCGGAGGTCAGGATCAAAGGAGACACCGGCTCGATACTGGGAGTCGCGATGAGAGATTCGTCGCCGAATTCTTCGCCCGGAGGCTGGGATAGAGCGGCAGGGATCCCTTTTTCGTCCATTCCTTCGATTTCCATTCTCGTGTACCTGAATCACGTGCGCTGCAGGCATGCTGCTTGCTCTGCCCGCGCACGATAGGGAATTCATGGAATCTGGCATACTCGGAGATCGAGTGCCGGACCTGCGAGGGAATATAATAATCCCTACCGGCCGTGTCAAGCTCAAGAGCCGAATGACGATGGACGATTCAGCGGCAATCCGGTGGGGCCGGTGCGCCGCTTTATGCCGCCGTGCGGCTCCGGTCCCATTTGCAGTCCATTCGTCAATCGTCGCCCGGTCATGGCATACTGCATTAGAAGGCAGGGCCAGGAATTGAAATCGGCAAAGATTCTCGACGCTTCAGATCCGGCAGCAATTGAGGAGGCCGCCGCAGTCATACGCCAGGGCGGGCTGGTCGTATTCCCTACCGAGACGGTGTACGGGCTCGGAGCGGATGCCTGCGATCCGTTGGCGGTGGCGCGCGTTTTCGAGGTCAAGCAGCGCCCCCGCATGGACCCCATCATCGTCCACGTGTCCAGCCCCGTCTCCGCGCAGCTCTATGGCCGGTTCCCTGAAGAAGCCGGACTGCTGCTGCAACGGTTCTGGCCCGGGCCGCTGACGGTGGTGGTTCCGAAAACCGGTTTGGTTCCTCCCATCGTCACCGCCGGCCTCGACACCGTTGCCATCCGCATGCCGGCCCATCCGGCAGCTCTGGCTCTGATCCATGCGGCAGGCCGGGCCCTGGCGGCTCCCAGCGCCAACATCTTCGGTTGCATCAGCCCTACCGAAGCGCGTCATGTGGCCGCGCAGCTCTCCGATCACGTGGACCTGATCCTCGACGGCGGCCCGTGCGTCGTCGGCGTTGAATCCACGGTCCTATCGTTGGCTGGCGCCGTCCCGCGCATTCTCAGGGTGGGGGGCGTTTCTCTGGAGGCACTCAGGGAAATCCTCGGCAGGCTGGAATGGTCCACCAACCCGCAGGGCCGCCCCGAGGCCCCCGGCCAGCTCACCCGCCACTATGCGACGCGCACGCCCATGGAAATTTTGAAGGCGGACGATCGAAGGGCCGAGCCTCGGCCCGGAGAGCGCGTCGGGCTGCTGTCATTGATTGCACAGAAAGATGCAAAGAGATATGCCGCGGTGGAGGTGTTGTCGCAGTCGGGCGACCTGCGCGAAGCAGCAGCGAATCTCTTCGCAGCGCTTCACCGGCTCGACACTCTTCACCTCGATCGCCTGGTAGCACACCCCGTGCCGGAACATGGCCTCGGCATAGCTATCATGGATCGTCTTCGGCGCTGCGCCGCCCGATAAGGGCCTTGAGCGGACCGGCAATCCGAAAATCTCAGCGCGGAGTCCGCGGCGCCGCCCGGCGACCGCTCCCCATTCAGCAACCGCGAAAGGCACGAAACACACGAAAGAGGTCTTCGCGAGTTTTGTGTCTTGAGTGGTTTTAGCGGGTTGCGAACTCGTCCATTGCCGGGTCTCGTGCTAAAGTTAAGGGCTTAGATAGAGGCAGAACTGATGGGGCTCGACTTCAATGAAATCATACCAGGCCGGCTGTGGGTGGGCGGCTATGTCCGTGAGGAAGATGTGGCTGAGCTGAGGCGAATCGGAATCACAACCGTCGTCAGCCTGCAGACGGATGAGGATTTGTTGCTTTACGGCATCTTGCCGCACAGGCTTGCCCTCGCTTATCAAAGTTCCGGGATCGAGTTGCGCCGCGTGCCGACTTTGGATTTCGACCGGGAAGCACTGGCGCGCAACCTGCCGGAGGCGGTGGCGCAGGTGGAGGACGCGCTTGCACCTCCCTGGACGAAGCTCTACCTGCACTGCACAGCCGGCATCAACCGCTCTGCCACGACGGCCGCAGGCTTTCTCATCAAATCGCGGGGCACCCCAGCCCGCGAGGCGCGTGATTACCTGACCGCCCGGCGCGATTGCAATCCTACTCTGGACATCCTCGAAAACTTTGAGGAAGCGCTGCGGAGCGGATCACGCAGAGTGGCAAATCATGACCTGTAGGATGGATACGATGGGGTCGTACGGAATGCACAGTGTCGCGGGCCGCGGGCGGCAGGCCGCATATGATGCCTTCCCGCTACCCGCGCCCTGCCTTCCCCCAATGGGAAAAAATGACGCAAAGCATTGACAATCCCTGGTTTTTCGTCGCCTTCATCGCCGTCGTGCTCGTGCTGCTGGCGATGGATCTCGGCGTCTATCATCGTAGGGCGCACGCCGTCACCGTGAAGGAGGCACTCTGCTGGAGCATTGTCTGGGTGGTGCTCTCAGTTCTGTTCGGCACATGGATCTACATCCAATTCGGCTCAAAGAACGGGCTCGAATTCTTTGCCGGCTACCTCATCGAGTACGCGCTGAGCGTCGACAACATCTTTGTCTTTATCCTGATCTTTTCCTACTTCGCCGTACCGTCCAGACTGCACCATCGCGTTCTGTTCTGGGGCATCCTGGGTGCCCTCATTATGCGCGCCGGCTTCATTTTTGCCGGAACCGCTCTTCTGCATGCATTCCATTGGGTAATGTATATATTTGGAGCGTTTCTCGTTTTCACGGGTATCAAGCTTCTGTTGCAGAAAGGGGAAACCGAGGTCGAGCCCGGGCACAACCCGGTAGTCCGGCTTTTTCAGCGCCTCATGCCGATGTCTGCGAGCTACGGTGACGGCTCCTTTTTTCTGAAGCAGGCGGGCAAATATGTGGCGACTCCGCTTGCCCTGGTCCTGATTACAGTGGAGACCACTGATCTCGTTTTTGCATTGGACTCCATTCCGGCCATCTTCGGCATCACCACCGATCGATTCATCGTTTACACGTCCAACGTATGCGCCATTCTCGGGCTGCGCTCCATGTACTTCCTGCTTGCCGCCGTGGTCGATCGTTTTGTGTACCTGGGGACGGGATTGGGGATCGTGTTGTCTTTCATAGGGGTAAAGATGCTTCTCAGCGATCTCTACCCCATCGGCATCGAGGCATCCCTCCTCGTGGTCGCCGTCATTCTGGCAGGCTCCGTCATTCTCTCGCTGGTCAAGCCCCAGAAACACCAAAAACCGGCGACAGGCACTTCAATTCCTGCTCAGCCGCTGGTAAGATCCGATTCAGAGCAAGACTAGGCTTTGGAAGCAGGGAGGAATATCGTCGTGCCATTGTTTGAATATGAATGCCGCGGCTGCAAGACCCGGTTCGAGCGTTTAGTGTTTGACCGGGCGGCTGAGATTGTCTGCCGTGAGTGCGGGAGTACGGATGTCGCGCAACTTCTCTCCACGTTTGCCGTCGGCGCCGAATCAGCCAAGGCGGCCCCGCAGGCCGGCCCGTGCGAAGGGTGCCAGGGGATGCAGGGCGGCACTTGCCCTATGAACCAATAGGCAATGCGCGGCCGGCGTGAATGCGGCATGGGCTACTGCTGCGCCGGGCCTGTCATTGCCGCCATGTCGAAGAGGCGATGCAGTTCATCCTCGGAAAGCCCGGACTTCTCGCGTGCCACCTCCACCACCGTCCTGCCGCTTGCCAGCGCTTCCTTGACGATCTCCGCGGCGCGGTCGTACCCGATGCGCGGATTCAGCACCGTAGCCAGGGCTGTGCTGGATTCGGCAAAGCGGCGGCAGCGCCCCGCATCCGCCGTGATGCCCGCGATGCAGCGCGAGGTCAGGATCCGGAGCGAGTTCGTCAGAATCTGCAAAGACTGCAGAAGGTTGTGCGCCATCACGGGCATCATCACGTTGAGTTCCAGCTGGCCAGCGCCGTCAGCCCAAACCAAAGCGGTGTCATTCCCAATCACCTGGAAGCAGACCATGTTCACCATCTCGGGAATCGAGGGATTGACCTTTCCGGGCATGATCGATGAGCCGGGCTGGGCCGCAGGCAGGTTGATCTCCATCAGGCCTGTGGCCGGGCCGCTGCTCAGCAGGCGCAGGTCGTTGCAGATGCGGGAAACCTCCAGGGCGAGGACGCGCAAGGATGAAGAGAGGAGCACGATCGGGAGATTGCTTTGCATGCCGGCCCGCAGGTCGCCTGCCGGCCGAAAGTCGATGCCGGTATAACGGGAGATCTTATCCACAACCCGGAACCGAAAGCGCGGCGGAGTGTTCAGTCCCGTTCCCACCGCGCTGCCGCCGATCCCTAACTCCTCCAGAGCACGAGAGGCGGAAGCAATGGCCTCGCTTGCCTGCCGAACGGTTTCGGCGTAGGCGGCGAACTCCTGTCCCAGGGTAATGGGAACCGCATCCTGCAAATGAGTTCTGCCGGCCTTAACCACGCCCTTGAACTCCGCCGCCTTTTCGCCCATGGCGTCACTCAATCCGCTGAGAACATGGGTGAGGCTGGGAACCTGCCTGCGGGCAGCCATGCGCATGACCGTGGGGAACGTGTCGTTGGTCGACTGCGCCATGTTTACGTGGTCGTTGGGATGCACGGGAGAGTTCCCGCCGCGTTTCCCCGTGAGGATTTCATTGGCACAGCCGGCCAGGACTTCGTTCACATTCATGTGAAAGGAGGTGCCGGCGCCCGAATGAAAAACGTCCACCACGAATTGATCACGCAGGACGCCGCCCATGATTTTTTCCGCGGCCTGAACAATGGCCTTGCCCCGTTCGGCGTCCAGGAGCCCGAGTTCCTGGAGCACCTCGGCTGCAGCTTTCTTCAACAGGACATAGTTCTCGACCATGGCCGGATGGACGCGCATCCCGCTGATGGGATAATTCTCGAGAGCGCGCGCCGTCTGGGCACCATAATAAGAGGATGCCGGAACTTGGACTTCCCCGAGAGAATCCCGCTCCGTCCGATACTCCATACCAGTCACCTCCTATGAAAGCCTGGTCGAGGATTTCACAAGTTTTACAAAATTCTTTCCCGTGGCATCCCTGGTCGAGCTCTCAATACACTCTTTATTTTCCCCCTTTCTCGGACGGAATGGGACCTCTATAATGCAGAAACCCGTATGGAACCGATTTCGGAATATTACTACTCGCACCGGCTGAAGCTGCATTTCTGGGACTGGGGAGGGACCGGCAAACCCAATCTGGTTCTGGTGCACGGCAGCCGCGATCATGCGCGCAGCTGGGACCTCGTCGCCCGGGCGCTCGGCGAGCACTTCCGCATCGTGGCCCCTGACCTGCGGGGCCACGGCGACAGCAGTTGGGCTCCGGGTGCCATGTACAGCATCCCCGAGTATGTGCTGGACGTCTCAGCCCTCGTCGACATCATCGGGCAGCATCCCGTCTACCTGATCGGGCATTCCCTCGGCGGAGCGATCGTGATGCAGTATGCCGGAGTCTACCCAGCTCGGGTCCGGAAGCTGGTCTCGATCGAAGGCTACGGTCCGGCCCCGGGGAAACTAGTTCCGCGTCCAGCCCACGAACGGCTCAGGGAATGGATTGAAAACATGCGCGACTACGAGAGACGTACGCCCCACCGTTATCCGGGCCTGGATGCGGCTGCGGCGCGCATGAAGGAAGAGAATCCACACCTCTCCGATGCCATAGCCCGCAATCTAACCCTGCTGGGGGCGAACTGGAATCCCGACGGCACGCTGGTCTGGAAATTCGACAACTACGTCCGGGCTTTTTCACCTTATGGCTTCAACATGGAGGACGCGCAGGAGATCTGGCGCCAGATCACCTGCCCGGTGCTTCTATTCCGCGGCCTCGACAGCTGGGCGGTTGACCCGGAAAAGGACGGGCGCATCCACGCCATCCCCGACTATCGGCTGATCAACATCCCCAACGCAGGCCATTGGGTTCACCACGATCAGCCGGCCACCTTCATCGAAGAAACGAAAAAGTTCCTGATGGATTTGTGACGCCGGGAATAAGCCTGATCTGATCAATTCGGGAAGCCATGGAAACCGCCAAGACGCCAGGATGCCGAGTTTCCGGGCTTCCTTGGCGCCTTTGCCTCCCTGCTTCCTGGCGGTTACAAAACGCTGCTCTAAATTCCCATCGCAATTGCGCTTGCAGGATGGGTGCCTTCGGTGCTAGTTTCTGGCTTCACGCTTCCGACAATGGGTTAGGGACCGTCAGGCTCCTGTGGAAACCCTGGCTGGTGCAATCTGGCATAACTGATATTACTGGGGAGAGTCGCATGGGAAATTCATTGCTGATAACAAAACCGCTCAGCCTGCTTACGCAAGAGGCGCAGGAGTCGGGTGAGCACTCATTGAAGCGTGCTCTTGGCCCACTCAACCTGATTACGCTCGGTATCGGCGCCATCATCGGCGCCGGCATTTTTGTCCTCACGGGCGCTGCGGCCGCCCAATACGCGGGACCGGCCATTGTTCTTTCTTTCGTCCTGGCGGGGATCGCTTGCGCCTTCGCGGGGCTTTGCTACTCTGAGTTTGCCTCACTGATTCCCATCGCCGGCTCGGCTTACACTTACGGTTATGCAACCTTGGGTGAAATCTTCGCCTGGATCATCGGCTGGGACCTCATCCTGGAGTACGCTTTCGGCGCGGCAACGGTCGCCTCGGGCTGGAGCGGGTACATGGTTAGCTTTTTACAGGACTGGGGTATCCACATACCGCCCGGGTTGACAGCGTCACCCTGGACCGAGTTGGTGCTCTACGGTAACCGTTGGGAGCGACTCGCAACCGTATTACCGACCCTGACGGAGAAGGGGGTGGATCCCGCCACGTTACCGCACGCTGTTGGTATTTTCAACCTCGTGGCCTTCTGTGCCATCGCAATTGTGACCATCGTCCTGGTGATCGGCATCAAAGAATCGGCCAATGTCAATTCCACGATTGTAATCATCAAGATCGCGATCGTACTGCTCTTCATCGGAATTGCGGCGGTCTATGTCTTCAAGAACCCGAGCATCGCATCCCGTCACTGGAATCCGTTCATTCCGCCAAACCTCGGTTCGTTCGGCCAATACGGCTGGTCCGGGATTGCGCGTGGAGCCGCTGTGATCTTCTTTGCCTACATCGGATTTGACGCGGTATCCACGGCCGCCCAAGAGGCGAAAAACCCCCAAAAGGACATGCCCATCGGCATCCTGGGATCGCTCGTCATCTGCACTATCCTGTACATCCTGGTTGCCGGCTTGCTCACCGGCGTCGTTCCTTACACCGCTCTGAACGTTCCTGATCCGGTTGCGGTCGGCATTGATGCCACAGGGGTGCGTGCCGGAAGTTTTCTGGTAAAGCTGGGAGCCATCGCAGGCTTGGGCAGCGTGATGCTGGTGATGCTGCTGGGCCAGTCGCGTGTGTTTTACTCCATGTCGCGCGACGGACTGCTGCCCAAGTGGGCCGGCAGAGTTCATCCTCGTTTTCGCACACCCTACATTTCATCTATCACAGTCGGGATCTTCGTCGCTTGCTTTGCTGCGCTGGTTCCGATTGGCGTACTGGGAGAGCTGGTGAGCATCGGCACGCTCCTGGCGTTCGTAATCGTCTGTGCAGGAGTATGGATACTTCGAGTCCGCCGTCCGGAGCTTCAACGGCCGTTCAAGACGCCGATGGTGCCGTTAGTACCGATCCTCGGCATTGTCGTTTCGATGCTGATGATGCTCAGCCTTCCTTTCGATACCTGGCTGCGTCTGATAATCTGGCTGGTCATCGGCATGGCGGTTTACTTCGGCTATGGCCGGAAGCACAGTGTCGTGCAGAACCTGCCCTCCAAGTGATGTCCTGAAAGCAAAGAGGACGCAGAGAATGCCACTGTTTCTCTGCGTCCCCTTCATTCGCGACTATGGTAACTCCAGGTCAAGCGCTCTTGCGCAGTTCGACGAGCACTTGCCGGGCCACTCCCTTCAGCGTTTCCAGAATCCCCGAGCCGTTCTTGGCTACGGCTTCAAAGACCGGCTCGCCTTTGAGCAAGAGAAGCCGCTTGAGCTGCTCCGCAGGCATCGCGTTGGGCAGGTCTCGCTTGTTGAGCTGCAGCACATAGGGGATCTTGCCCAGATCGAATCCGTGCTCTTTCAGGTTCTGATCCAGGTTGGCGATGGATTCCAGGTTGGCATCCAGGCGCTCTTCCTGCGAGTCGGCCACGAAAACCACGCCGTCGACCCCGCGCAGGATCAGCTTCCGGCTGGCGTCGTAAAACACCTGGCCGGGAACGGTATAGAGGTGAAAGCGCGTGCGCAGACCGCGGATTTGACCGAGATCGATGGGGAGGAAATCAAAAAACAAGGTGCGTTCCGTCTCCGTGGCCAGTGACACCAGCTTGCCCTTGTTCTCCGCGCCGGTGATCTCATACAGGTACTGCAGATTGGTGGTCTTGCCGCCCAGGCCGGGTCCGTAGTAAACGATCTTGCAGTTGATCTCGCGTGCTACGTAGTTTATGAACGTCAACGTCGTCCCCTCTCGCTCAAAGAATCAGCTGCCGGGCTTAAGGAAGCTGAAAAGCTTGTCAATGTCCTCGTCCGTGAAGTAGAAGGGTGACACCGATCCCGGAGCCGCTTTGGAGGCGGAGCCGGCGCTCTCCCTCTTGCGCAGGAAACCGCGCAGGATCTCCTCCAGATAGGCCGTCGCCCGCTTTACTCTGAGTCGAACCATGCCGAGCGAGACGCTGTCGTCAAATACGACCACCAGAGAGAATCGCTTCGCCACGTCCGAGATTTGAATGCTGCGTCGTCTACCCTGGTGGAAGAGGATCGAAAACTCGGGTTCCCCTACCAGACGTGCTAAGCCGTCGGTGGCCGCAAGATTTGCGGCTGCAAGAGAGGACAGTGCCGTCATGTCAATGCCGTGGGCCGGCCCCTCCGAGGCGATCTGCTGGCCGCTGCGATCGATCAATAACACCAGGTCCGCCCGAAGATCCCTCTGTGTCATCGCCAGAATCGACTTGAGGCGCAAATACTCAGCCTCGTAGAGAACGATATTGCTCGGGTTCATCAACGGTTGGCATCCAGCAGGCATATGTCGGTGTAAGTTGTTAAATTATAAAACGATATACGTGCGATTGGCGCACCCTCACAACGAATGGCAAGACCGGGAAGAGGGGATGAGTCAAGCCTCGCCGACCTTACCCTTGACTTATCGACCGAATTCTCCTAATAATAACTCACAATTCTTGCATTCGCTTTCTGTCGCGTACAGATGGCTGATTCTAAAGCGCTTAGCGAATGTTCTGGCAGGGCGCTGTGGTGGGAGCCCTGGGGAAATGGAAGCGAGCGGTTCAGGCAAGGGGTCAATGGCAAGCAAACGCAGCAGCAAAAAGCCTAAAGGTAGTGCCAAAGCAGCATCGATGAAGCCGGCCCATGCGCATGCAAGATCCTCGGTGAAGCCGAAAAGCAAAAGGCCTGCAAAAATCGCGAAACCCGCTGCTCGGGCCAAGTCCAGGAAAACGAAGCCCTCGGAATCCAAGAAAACGAGCACCATCAGCAACATAGCGGAAACATCCCGGCTCCTGCGCGACACCAAAGCCACGACGGCTGCATTGGGTCTGCTCGAAAAGGCGATAAAGCTGATTTATCACAAAGACCTGAAAAGAGCTCGCGCCGAATTGAAATCCCTCATCGAGAGCTATCAAGCTGAGCCGGAAATCCTGGCGCGGGCACGCACGTACCTGCAGATTTGCGACCGCGAGGAAGGTGCGCACAAGAAGGCCGTGGTCGCCAACGACCAGCTTTACAACCTGGGAGTCATCGAACACAACCGGGGAGACTACGAGAAAGCCATCTCCTATTTCCGTCAGTCCCTGGAGCGAAATCCAAATATCGACCACATCTACTACTCCTTGGCGGCGTCCTTTGCGATGAAGGGCGATGTGACCGAGGCCGTCCGGAATCTTCAGAGAGCAGTCGAACTGAACGAGGAAAACCGGGTGTATGCCAAGAACGACTCGGACTTCACCCCGCTCCATGGCAAGAAGGAATTCAGCGACCTCGTCGGCTGGAGCCAGCCTGCCTCAGGCGGTCAGCCATAGCATGACATCTCAAGATCTGCATAGCGTCGTTTCCATCGGGGGTGGAACCGGGCTGTCCTGTCTCCTGAAGGGAATGAAGCACCGGGTTTCCGACCCCCCCATAATCGAACCACCCGCTCGCAAGCCTTGGATCACGCGCTTGACCGCGGTTGTCACCGTTACCGACGATGGTGGAAGTTCCGGGCGTCTCAGGGAGGAGTTGCAGGTGCTCCCTCCCGGTGACATCCGCAACTGCATGGTAGCGCTCAGCACGGACGAGTCGCTGCTGTCGCATCTGTTTCAATATCGATTCGCGGGCACCGGCCAACTGCACGGGCACAGTTTCGGCAACCTCTTCCTCTCGGCGCTGACCGGGGTAACCGGCGATTTTCTGGAAGCGATTCGAGTCAGCTCCGACGTTCTGGCGATCAAGGGAAAAATCTATCCGGCCACTCTCCAGGATGTGCGCCTCAAAGCGGTTCTCGAAGACGGCAGCCGGCTCTTCGGCGAGAGCCTCATATCCAGGAGCCGGGCACGCATCACCTCTCTGTCGCTTTCACCACCGGACTGCAAGCCCGTGCCGGCAGTGCTTCAGGCGATCCGGAAGGCGGACCTGATCACGTTAGGGCCAGGTTCACTCTTCACCAGCCTCCTTCCCAATCTATTGGTGCCCGGGATCGCGCGCGCGTTGAGGAGATCGCCGGCCATGAAGATCTTTATCTGCAACCTCATGAGCCAGCCCGGGGAAACAATCGGTTTCTCCGCAGCCGACCATGTGGCGGCGATCTACAATCATACCGGGGGCAAACTGTTCGACTGGATCATTCTGAATGATCAGCCGATATCTCCTACGGTGCTGGCTCGGTACCGCCGGCAGGGATCCGCGCCCGTCGCGACAGACCGCGAACGCATCACGGCATTGGGGCTCAGGATTTTCGAGAAACCCTTACTGGCACGCGGGAGGGCCGTCCGTCACGACCCCGACAGGCTGGCCGAGGCGGTCTATCAGGCATACTGCTGCTGGAAGAGAGCAAGGGCGAGTACACAGGAGGAGGTTTCAGCAAAAGCATGAAAGATCTGTGCGTTCTCATCATGGCCGCAGGCAAGGGAACCCGCATGGTCAGCAACCGCGCCAAAGTCCTGCATACGCTTTGTGGCACCCCGATGTTGCGCCTGATTTACCGCGCAGCGGCCGGCGTTGATCCCGAGGAGATTCTCGTGGTGATCGGCCAGGATGCCGAGCGGGTGCAGGCAGGCCTCGAAGGTCTGCCGGCGCGTTTCATCCTCCAGCCGGAACAGCTCGGCACCGGGCATGCGATCATGATGGCGCGCCCGGAAATCGGGAAAAAACGGGGGGATATCCTGATACTCTCCGGCGACACGCCCCGCCTGAAACCGGAAACGCTCCGTAGGCTTATCGAGCATCACCGGAGCAGCGGCGCAGCCACCACCCTGCTGACTGCTGCAAACGAGGATCCTCTTTCTTATGGCCGCATCCTGCACACCTCTGACGGACGAATCGAAGCCATCGTGGAAGAAAAGGACGCCACACCAGAGCAGAGAAAGATCACCGAGATCAATGCCGGCTTTTATTGTTTTCAGATCCCGCCCCTGCTCGAAGCGCTCGAGAAGATTTCCAATCGCAACGCCCAGAAGGAGTACTACCTCACGGATGTCGTCGCGATTCAGCAGCGCAGCGGGTTGCGGGTCGAGGCGCTCTTGCACTCCGACTTCGAGGAGTTGCGCGGGATCAACACGCGCAGGGAGCTGGCCGAGCTCGCGAAGGCGATGCAGGCGCAAAAAAATCAGAACCTGATGGCCGCAGGCGTTACTCTGATCGATCCGGACAATACCTACATCAATCTGGATGTGGTGATCGAAAAAGATGTCACGGTCCATCCGATGGTGACCCTGGAGGGGGCGACCCGCATCGGCGAGGGCAGCATCATCCATTCGGGCACGCGCATCACCAATTCCGTAATAGGGCAGGAGGTTGAAATCCTGGAGTCCTGCCTCATCACCGATTCCGAGGTCGGCAAGGGAACCACGGTGGGACCATGCGCCCATCTGAGGCAACACAGTGTTATCGGCGAAAAATGCCGGGTCGGCAATTTCGTTGAGATCAAGAAGAGCAGTCTGGGCAACGGCACCAAGGCGGCCCACCTGGCATATCTGGGAGATGCCACGATCGGTCGCAATGTCAACATAGGCGCCGGGGTCATCACCTGCAATTATGACGGCGTCCGCAAACATGCTACCATTATCGAAGACGAGGTCTTCGTCGGCACCGATTCGCAGCTGATCGCGCCCGTGCGGATCGGACGTGGGGCGTATATCGCAGCAGGAAGCTCCATCACCGAGGACGTCCCCCCGGGAGCCCTGGGAATTGCGCGGTCGAGGCAAACTATCAAAGAAGATTGGGCGCGGCGCCGGAAGGAATCCAAGCAGTCTGAATGATTAACTGCCGCAATTGCATTAACTGGGTGGATGAGAGTCTGGAACAGATCGAGGCCGACCCCGGCGCCACATCCCACATCTTCATGGGATGCCGCATCTACGGTTTCCGCGAGAACACGGTTCTGGAGAACTGTCCGTACTATACCGAGAGCGAGAACCTGTTCACCATCTGCAACACCTGCCATATCACGGTGCCCAAGGTCTGCGTTTCTCTCGGAGAATGCGTCAACTGCACCGACACCGACCTGTTCTGCGTCGACCATTGCATCGGCGGAGATCAAAGAAAATACTGCACTCACTTCGTCCGTCTCTACACCGAAGGCGCGCACCTGATCGACCAGGACCAGGCCTTCGATCTCTTCCCCATCCTGGGCATGCCCGGCGAGAAAAAAGACAAAGTCCGGACCCTCGATGCAGCCGAATCCGCTTCATGCGAAACGACTCCGGGCGCCGACGAAGGTCCGGAAGACCCGCACGTCTAGCAACGCAAGGAAAATGCCCGAGGGGGCTTTTGTCAGCCAAAACCAGGAACCACACGAAACAGACGAAAGCATCGGCTTTTGTATACCTCGTGTGTGTGGTGGTTTAGATCGAATCACAGACGGCCGCTCATTCCCATCAATCCCACGATGGCCGCGAGGACAACGAGCATCAGAGCCACAATCTGGATGATCAGGATAATCAGCACCAGAATGCCCATGAAAGTCCAGTAGCTCTTCTGGTGCTTGAGGGCCTCTTCCATCCCGCCTACCTGATCGCGTATCAGGGCTTTCTGGATCGCATCTGCAAAACGGAACAGGTATAAGGCCGGGAAAAAACAGACGCAACCTAAAGCTGCATACAAGCATCCGGCCAGCACCAGCGGAAGACCGCCTATGGCCGTGCTCGTGAACCTGGCCAGAATTCCAGCGCCGAAAATCAACAAAAGGCCGACCAGAAACAGGAGCCCGGTTCCAATAAATCCCATGATGGATAAAAAGCGCACCCAGGGTTTTGTCTGCTTGAGATACCCCATCATCGCCGGGGTAATCGCCGGCGGCGCCGGCGGTGCCGGTAGCGGTTGCTGTCCGACATGTTGATCAGTCGGAAATTGGTTGTCCAGTGAGTCCACGTCGACCTCCTCGGTTATCCGCGCCTTGAATTGAAGTGGGAGTCTATCATCAATCCTGCGATAAATTCACGCTTTCTGAATTAGGCGACAGGATACCAACTTCCATCCAGTCAAGTGCCCGTCGAATCGAATGTGAAACCGGGAAATGGGTATCCTGCCGCCCGATTTCAGCCGTGGTATTCCTGAAGGCTGCACACGGTGAGGCGTTCATGCTGGAGGGCGCGAATGGCGCTTGCGGCTGCGCGGGCGCCCGAGAGGGTGGTGATGCAGGGGACGAGATACTGGGTGGATGTCCGACGGATGGCTTTTTCATCGAAACGCGATTGACAGCCGAGCGGTGTGTTGATCACCAGGTCGACTTCACGCTTGCTGATGGCATCCACCACGCTGGGCGTGCCTTCGCCGGCCTTATAGACGAAGCCGGCTTCGAGCCCACGGGACACCAGGAATTTCTGGGTCCCCGAAGTCGCGATCAGGCGGAAACCCAGGGCTGCGAACTCCCGGGCGATCGGGAGCAACATTTCCTTGTCGTTATCGTTTACGCTCAGGAAGACCGTGCCCAGGCGCGGCAGAGGCGAGCCTGCGGAAATCTGGGCTTTGGCGAATGCAACGCCGAAGCTTGCCCCCACGCCCATCACTTCGCCCGTCGACTTCATCTCGGGCCCCAGGATAGTATCTACGCCGAGAAACTTGTTGAATGGAAAAACCGGCGATTTCACAAAGCAGCGACGGACCTGCAGTTCCTCTGCCAGCCCGAGGTCCTTCAGTTTTTCACCGACCATCAGGCGCGCGGCAATCTTGGCGAGCGGTACGCCGGTCGATTTGCTGACGTAGGGAACGGTTCGCGACGCACGCGGATTGACCTCGAGCACATAGACGACGCTGTTCTTAACGGCGAACTGGATGTTCATGAGTCCGACTACACCGAGCGCCGGCCCCAGCCGGCGCGTGAAGTCCTTCATGCGTGCGAGCAGACCCGGTTCGATCATTATGGGGGGCAGGACGCAGGTGCTGTCGCCGCTGTGAATCCCGGCCTCTTCGACGTGCTCCATCACGCCGGCGATGACCACACGTTCGCCGTCGCACAGGGCATCGACATCGTACTCAAACGCGTCTTCCAGGAACTCATCGATCAGGACCGGGCGCTCCGGCGAAGCCTGAACGGCGGTCGTCATATAGCGCGCGAGCGACTCTTCGTCATAGACGATGGACATTGCGCGGCCGCCCAGAACATAGGAAGGCCGGACCAATACAGGATAGCCTATGCCGGCAGCAACCACGGAGGCTTCCTGCGGCGATCGGGCCGTCCCGTTGCGTGGCTGCGGTATGCCGAGTTCGCTCAGGAATCGGCCGAACCGTTCCCGGTCCTCCGCGAGGTCGATGTTTTCGGGCGATGTCCCCAGTATGGGCACTCCAGCCGCATGGAGCTTCAGGGCGAGATTGAGAGGGGTCTGGCCACCGTACTGAACGATGACCCCATCGGGCTTCTCGACAGCCATAATCTCCATGACATCCTCGAAAGTGAGCGGCTCGAAGTACAGCCGGTCGGAGGTGTCATAGTCGGTCGAGACAGTCTCGGGGTTGCAGTTGACCATGATGGTCTCGTAGCCGATTTCCCTGAGGGCAAACGAGGCGTGACAGCAGCAATAGTCGAATTCGATGCCCTGCCCGATCCGGTTGGGCCCGCTGCCCAGGACTACGACCTTCCTGTTATGAGTCGGCGCCGCCTCGCATTCGTCTTCATAGGTCGAATAGAGGTACGGAGTGAAGGATTCGAACTCGGCCGCGCAGGTGTCTACTCGCTTAAAGACCGGCCGGAGGCCCAGTTCATGTCTCCGCTGCCTGACCTGTTCGGGCAAAACAGGCGAGCCGTTTTCCGGCTGCAGCAGGCCTGCCACCATCTGATCCGATAAGCCCGCCCGCTTGGATTCACGGAGCATTTCCCTGGGAAGCGTAACCAGCGAATATCCCTGCAAGCGCCTTTCTATCTCCACGATCTCTTTCAGTTGGTTCAGGAACCAGGGGTCGACGCGCGTGAGCTCGTGCAGCTCTTCGACCGTATGGCCTCTCATCAGGGCAAGAAGCACATAGTCAAGGCGTTCGGGTACCGGCGTCAACAGGTTGCGGGGCAGCTTCTCAGGATCCAGCGCCTGCGGGAGCATTCCTCTTTCCAGCGAGCGCACGCCCTTCAGCAGGGCCTCCTTGAAGGTGCGGCCGATCGCCATCACCTCTCCCACCGACTTCATCTGCGTCCCCAATGTCGGGTCGGCCCCTGCGAACTTCTCGAAGTTCCATTTGGGAATCTTGACTACCACATAATCGATGCTGGGCTCGAAGCAGGCGGGAGTTTTCTTCGTGATGTCGTTCGGAATTTCATCGAGAGTATAGCCGACGGCGAGTTTGGCCGCGATCTTGGCGATGGGAAACCCCGTGGCTTTGGAAGCCAGCGCGGAGCTGCGTGAGACCCGGGGGTTCATCTCGATGACAATCAGCGCGCCGGTTTGAGGGTTCACAGCAAACTGGATGTTGGATCCGCCGGTCTCCACGCCCACCTTCCGGATGATGCGGATCGCGGCGTCGCGCATGCGCTGATATTCTTTGTCGGTCAGGGTCTGGGCCGGAGCCACGGTGATCGAGTCCCCCGTGTGAATGCCCATCGGATCGAAGTTTTCGATCGAACAGATGATGACCACGTTGTCGTTGAGGTCCCGCATCACCTCCAGTTCGTACTCTTTCCACCCTATGAGCGACTGTTCCACCAGCACCTCATGGACGGGCGAGACGTCCAGCCCGCGACGGACGATGCTCTCGAACTCCTCCTGTTCGTAAGCAATGCCGCCGCCAAATCCGCCCAGGGTGTAGCTCGGGCGTGTGATCACAGGCAAGCCGGCCAGCTCGAGAAAACTGCGCGCCTCATCCGGAGTGCGCACGACCCGCGACAGTGCCGACCGCAGCCCGATTTCGGTCATGGCATTCTTGAAGAGCTGGCGATCCTCTGCGATTTCGACCGCGCGCTGCTTCGCGCCGATCATCTCCACACCGTACTGTGCCAGCACGCCGGCCTTTGCCAGCGCCACGGACAGGTTCAGCGCGGTCTGCCCGCCGACCGTAGGCAGGAGAGCATCCGGACGTTCCCGCGCGATAATGGCGCTGACCGATTCGCAGGTGAGCGGCTCGATATAGGTCCGGTCGGCCAGGTCCGGATCGGTCATGATGGTGGCGGGATTGGAGTTGACCAGAACCACTTCGAATCCTTCCGCGCGCAGAGCCTTGCAGGCCTGGGTGCCGGAGTAGTCAAACTCACAGGCCTGGCCGATGACGATCGGGCCTGAGCCGATGATGAGTATTCGCCTGATGTCGGCGCGCTTGGGCATGGGCTACCTGCGAAACTCCGCCATGAGCCGCTTGAACTCGGTAAAAAGATAGTGTGAGTCGTGCGGTCCGGGCGAAGCCTCGGGATGGTACTGTACCGAGAAGGCGGGCACTTGAAGATGCCGGATCCCCTCGAGCGTCTGATCGTTGAGGTTGAAATGTGTCGGCTCGACGCGTCTCAAGTTGAGCGAGTCCACGTCGACGGCAAATCCATGATTTTGAGCCGTGATCTCCACGCGCCCCGTCCTGGCATTCTTCACCGGCTGATTGGCGCCGCGATGACCGAATTTGAGCTTGTAGGTCTTCCCGCCTAAAGCCAGACCCATAATCTGGTGGCCCAGACAGATTCCGAAGAGCGGCACCTTGCCCAGCAGCCCGCGCACGGTGTCGGCAGCGTAACTGAGCGGGGCCGGGTCACCAGGACCGTTGGAGAGAAAAATCCCGTCCGGTCGCAATGATAGGGTTTCATCCACCCCCGTCTGCGCGGGCACGACCACGACACTGCAGCCGGAACGTGCCAGATTGGCCAGAATCGTCCTCTTGATGCCGAAGTCGTAGGCTACGACGCGGAAGCGATCGGGCGGGGCTCCGGGAGGATCCGGCCACGCGTACGGCGCCTGGCAGCTGACTGCGGAAGCCAGGTCCTGGCCGAGCATTCCCGGTTCCCGCCGGGCGCGCTCTGCGAGCCGCTGACCGTCCAGGTCGACCGAACTGACAATGCCGCGCATGGCTCCCCGGCTGCGAATGTGCCGGACGATCGCCCGGGTGTCCACTTCCGACATCGACACGATCCCATGCTGCTTGAGGTACTCCTCGAGCGATTCCAGGGCGCGCCAGTTCGAGGTAAAAGCACTGAATTCGCGCGCGACAAATCCCTGGACGAAGGGCTTGCCCGACTCCTCGTCTTCGCGATTCATGCCATAGTTGCCGATATGGGGATAGGTCATGACGACGATCTGCCCGGCATAGGACGGATCGGTGAGGATCTCCTGATAGCCGGAAAGAGAGGTATTGAAAACCACCTCTCCGCAGACCTCCCCCTCGGCACCAAAGGCACAGCCCGTGAAGGTGCGGCCGTCTTCAAGCGCCAGTATTGCTTTCATTGGGGCCATTCAGAACTTGAAGTAGAGGCATCCCGGGCGCCGTCAGGCCGGCGCTGCCGGATTATTCTACCAGGCCCAGGCGCGACACGGGCCAGTAACGGAAAATCGCCTTGCCGTATATCAGGTTTCTGGGAACAAATCCCCAGTTGCGGCTGTCGTTGCTGGAATTCCGGTGGTCACCGAGTACAAAGTACTGCTCCGGCGGGATGACGGTCTTGGAATAGGACTCATGATCCCGGAATTCAGGTTTGAGGTACGGCTCCTTGTCCTCATGTCCATTTACAAACACCACGCCATTGAGGATCTCAACCATGTCGCCGGGAACGGCCACCACCCTCTTGATGAACGACTTGTTCGTGTCTCTGGGATACCAGAAGACCACGATGTCGCCCCGGTGGATGTCCTCAAAACGGTAGATGAAGCGGTTGACGAAGATCCTTTCCTGATCCACCAGGCGCGGCTGCATGCTGGTGCCTTCGACTTTGACGGGCTGGATTACAAAAATGACGATGAAGATTGCGGTTGCAATTGCGAAGAGGACATCCCGAAACCACGATCTCAATTCGGAAAAGAGATTCGTGCCTGAAACCGGCGCGTTTGTCCCTTCAGGCGGATTCGGAACTTCCGGCGGAGAGGCGAGTTTTGGTTCCATCTGTATAATCGGCGTCCGTGCTTCCTTTGGGAGGCTCGGCTCATGACATCAACAAAGCAAAGTAACAGAGACGCCCGAAAAACACAATTGATTTATGCCGCGCGGAAACTCCGTGACAGAATATCGAATGCGGACACGGACGGTGCAGCGTCGCCCGGCTCATGTGTCGAACGTCTAGTTGCCCCGGCGTTGCCACAGGGTTGTAATAGGCCGGTTAGCTGATATAATCGCATTTCCCGGATGGAGGTGGGCATTCGGCCGGGATTGAGCCCTCGCCGGCAGTCGTTTCAGGGTGGAGGGCGTGTCCGCCAGGCATTTTGCCATGCGCGCGGCCTTTTGCAGCATGGATTTGAAGCCTGGTTCCGAATCCCGCTCGTTCAGGGTCCGCCTCGAGATTCGAAGGCTCTTATGAAAATCGTCGTGCTGAGCGCAAGCCGGCAGAAGAACTGCACGCTCAAGGATGTGGCCGGGGGCTTTGGCACGGTTTTTACCGTGGGCAGCTCGCCGTTTGCCCGGCTGCTGGAGACAGCCAAGCGCAGGGTAGCTTCCATTCCCAACATCAAGCTTGCCTATCTCGACTCCATCCTCGAAAGGAGTGGCGCGGAGGTCCGCATCCTCGAGGTCCGGCATCTGAACCAGCTCGAGCCTGCCGACCTGTATCTGATCGCTTCGTCGATCGTCGACTGCACCTTTGAGCGCGAGATCGGCCTGGAGGCCAGGCACCGCTATGGCAGCAAAGTCGGCTACTTCGGCGCATTCGCAGCGACCGTCCCGGAATTCTTCGAGGAAGCCGCCGACTTTATCGTGAAGGAAGAAATAGAGAACATCGCCCCGGCGCTGGGGTGCGGAGAAATCCCCAGTGGAGTGATCTCGGCAGGATTCGTCGAGGATCTGGATTCACTTCCCTACCCCAACTGGGATCAGTTCGACATCCGGCGTTTCCGCTACCAGATCATCACCAACCGCGGCATCACGTTGCCCATGCTGGGAAGCCGCGGCTGCCCTTATACCTGCAACTACTGTCCTTACCTGGTCAATTCGAAGTTCCGCGTCCGGACCCCGGAAAATATCGTGGACGAAATCGAGAACCTGGTGGGCAAATACGGCATACACGGCATCTCCTTTCGCGATCCCAATCTGACCTACGGCAGGGAGCGCGCCACGGAACTGGCCGAGCTGATATTGCGCCGCGGGCTCAAGGTGCGTTGGAGCATGGAAGCACGCACCGACCGCCTCGATCCGGAATTGATCACGCTGTTGCACCGGGCCGGACTGCGCAGCGTGGAAGTGGGCATCGAATCTGCGAATGAAAGGACGCTGCGCGCGAACCTGCGCAAGGCGATCCCCAAAACCCACCAGGAGAGCGTGATCGATCACTGTCACAAGCTGGGCATCCGGGTCATCGCCAATTACACCTTCGGCCTTCCCAGCGACACGGCCGGCGGCGTGCGCGACACAATTCGCTACGCCAAGAAACTGAACACCTTCGCGATTCAGTTCACGGTGACGACCCCCTACCCGGGAACGCAGTTTTTCCGCAACGTCGAGGGTCGGATCTTCGACCGGGACTGGGAGCACTTCAACGGCTGGACCAGCGTGTACCGGCACCCGGCCATTTCGCCGGAGGAGCTCCATCGCCTGCGCGAGTTTGCCTACGTCTCCTACCACCTGCGCCCGCGCTACGTATGGAGGTTTCTGCAATCGACGCTGCTGCATCCGCTGCTTTTCCGCGATCCGCGTCTTTCCGGGGCCTGAGACCCATTGGGAGGAGATCGCATGCCCGCGCTGGTTTTGTTGCTGGCTTCGCTGCTTTGTTGGACCGTACCCGACCTCCCCGTGCAAAAGAGGCCGGTCTTCGCAACCGCGAGTTTCCTTGGCAAGAACCGCATGTTCCTCGAGGACTTGAACCGGGATGAGGTCCGGATCTTCGAAAACGGCCGGCCCCGTGAAGTGGAGTTCTTTTCCGGACCTGAAGTCCCGACGGCCTACGGTCTCCTTTTTGATCGCGCGATTCTGCCCCTGCCCTTCGATGATGCACGGCGAGACCAGGTCGGAATTCCGAGCTCTATGGCAGCGACCAATGTGGCCTATCAGTTAATCGATCAGGGGCTGGCAAACCAGATCGGATGGGTGGGCACCTACGACAAGGAGATGCGGGTCGCGCTCGATTTCAGTCCGGATACGGGCCGGATCAAAGATGTCATCCAGCAACTGCGCGCTCAGCGCTCCACTGAGGAGTCCTTCCTGTATGGCACCCTCCTTGAGGCCGTCAAGAAGATGGTTCAGCGCAATGAAAAGCGCCGTGTGCTGATTGTTTTCCTCGATTTTCTCGATACGGGGACGGGCGCCAGACTTAAGCCGCTGAAGAACCTGTTGACGGCCTCGAATGTGGAACTCTTCATCGCCAGCTTCGCATCCAGGACCAACGCCGGCTTGGGGCTGCCGCCGCCGCAGAGTGAGGCGTCATTGCGTGAGCTCGCCGCGGTCACCGCCGGTGGCGCCTATTTCTCAACCATGGAAGGGATCGAGGGTCTCGGCCGCAGGATTTCCAATCAGATCCGGACCTTCTACACGATCGGCTTCCAATCGGAATCTGCTTCCGATCAGCCGGCGCCGCTGAGGATCGAATGTACCCGTCCCGGCGTGAAGGTCATGGCTCATCCCGTCGTCCCCAATCTACAGTGAACCGCCGTTTTCTTCCCGTGCAAGACGCCCGGCGGGGATGCGCGGAAAACCGATCGTAGTCGAGCTGCTCTGCGACCGGCAGAAGGTCGCATGAGTATGTGACCCCCGTAGCCTGCCAGCAGGCAGCCGACGCTTCGGCAGGACGGTAGCGTGGCGACACCCCTCCGCGTCGTCGGCACGCAAGAGTTCCTATTTTGGCGCCTGTCGGCGAACGGCATCGCCAAGAAGAGCGACTCCGGCACACCTCACGTCCTTCTTCGGCGGGCACGTTCGGCCGGGAGGCGAATAAAGTTCGGTTTGCGTCCTGTCGATAAGGGACATGGTCCCGGCGAGAATCGATATGCGTGTGTGCAGAAACAGGTTGTGGACTATCGGCAGCGGGAAAGGCGGTGTGGGCACGAGCTTCCTGGCTGCAGCTATGGGCGCTGCGCTGGCTCGGGCGGGCAAGTCGGTCATCCTCGTCGATGCCAACCTGGCGGCACCCGACTTGCATGCCTCTCTCGGCATCAAGGCCCCCAGCTTGACCCTGCGGGACGTTTTGACGCGGCGCGCCACTCTTCCCGAAGCACTGATCCCGACTCCCGAGCCACGGATGCGCTTCCTGAATTGCGTCGGTGACGAACTCGGCATGGCTGACCTGGCCCCCGGTGAGCAGCGCAAGATGGCCGAACTTCTCTCGCACCTGGACGCGGACTACGTCCTGATCGACGTGGGGAGCGGCGCATCCCTCAACGTACTGGATTTCTTCAATCTGGCGCACGAGCCGATTGTGGTGACTTCGCCGGACCCGGCTTCGATGCGATGCACCTACCGATTCATCAGGAATTCGACATATCGCAGAATACAGGAGAGGTTCGGCTCCCACGCGGAAGTGGACACCGCACTGCGGCAGATGCATCAAGGCATAGGGGCCGCGAAACCGCGAACCATGACGGACTTCCTCGACCTGCTGCGGCCGGCGGCGCCGGAAGTAGCCGCAAGCATCGCAGCCATGGTGGATGCCTGGCGGCCCCTTCTGCTCGTCAACATGGCTGTTTCAGAACAGGACCAGCGCATCGCGGAGATCATTCTGTCATCGGCCAGAAAGTTCCTGAGCATTGACATGCGATTCTGCGGCCTGGTCCAGTTTGACGACGCCGCGCGCAGAGCCGCCCAGCGCATGAGCCCGCGGGATTCCGGCGAGCCCGACTGCAAGTTGGCGCATCAGGTCCGGCAAGTCGCGATGCACCTGGCCGACGGGGACACACCTGGCGATGGCGCCGAGCGCGAAGAGCCGCACGACAGTGTCGCCCTCGTGCCGGCCATGGGGCTGAATGACAGTCTGGTACTCATGGGCCGGGACCTGCACGTCCAGACAGAAGATATGGGCGCTGCCGGAAACTGCATCACCACCCAGGTGTTCTGTGACGGCCGTGTTATACTGTCGACGAAATCGGAATACCCGTCGACAATGCGGGATCCCCACCACAATGGCCAGGTGGTTGAGTTGATGCGCGCTCAGCATTTCAATGTCATCCGCCAGATCGAGAGCCGGAAGACGAGGCTTGAGCCAACAGTGGCTTGATATTCATGATGGAAAACGGCACCCCTCCCAGCAAGGTACTCATTGTCGACGATGAGGCCGAGATCCGCTCGCTGCTTGTGCGCAGCCTCTCGAACGATTCCTGCGAGTGCATCCCCGCATCCAACGCCTTCGATGCCCTGAACAAGATCAGGAATGACACCTTTTCCCTGGTCATGAGTGATGTGTGCATGCCGGGGATGTCCGGAATCGAGCTGCTGCGCTCCATCAAGAAGCACCATCCCGATACGTCCGTTATCATGATCACGGGGGTGATGGATCTGAAAATGGCCGTGGACTCGCTCAAACTGGGAGCATGCGACTATATCACCAAGCCCTTCGACCTGCTCGCAGTCCGGCGCGCGGTGGGCAAAGCCCTGGAACGGCACCGCCTGATGTTAGAGAATCGCTATTACCAGCACGAACTGGAACGACTCGTGCAGGAGCGCACCTTCGAGCTGAACGGAGCGCTCCGAGAGGTCGAGGAAAGCTACCGTTTCACACTGGAAGCGCTGGCGGCAGCCCTGGATGCGCGGGAGCACGAAACCCAGGCCCACTCCCAGCGGGTACGTGAGTACGCCATTACTCTCGCCCAGGGCCTGAGCCTGAAAACCGAGGACCTCATCGACATCGGGCGCGGCGCACTGTTGCATGACGTCGGCAAGATCGGGGTTCCGGATTCCATCTTGCTGAAACCGGGGAAGCTCACGCCCGACGAATGGATCCAGATGAAGCGCCACCCGCTGGTGGGCTATGAAATTCTGCGCGGCGTGAGGTTCCTGGCGCCGGCGGCCGAGATCGTCCTGGCCCACCAGGAGCGGTGGGATGGCACCGGTTATCCGAACGGGCTCGCCTGCACTGAAATCCCGCTCGGTGCCAGGATATTCGGCGTGGTGGACACGTTGGATGCCATGACCAGCAACCGCCCGTACCGCAGGGCCCTGTCTTTCCTAGCCGCGCGGGAAGAGGTGCGACGCTGCAGCGGCACTCAGTTTGACCCTAAAGTGACCGAGGCGTTCCTCAGCATCGCACCCGAAACGTGGAAGAGCATTCACGACCTGGTGAATCGCCGGCACCGGGCCCAGGAGCCCAGCGAAGTCTTATGTCTGAAATAGAGCTGGCGCCTCTCAGCCAGGCGGAAATCGACCTCGTGGCAGCGCTCATGAACAAGGAAGAGCAAGCCTGGCTGCGCGAGCTCGACTGGGACTACGCGCCCATCCGCCGGATCCTCTTCGGTTTCCTCGAGCAGCGGCTGCTGCCGGGCTTTGTCGCGATCAGCGGCACGGAACTGCTGGCGTATACTTACTTCCTGATCTCCCGTTCTAAAGGCATGATCGGAACCGTCTTCGTTGCCTCACCGCACGCTCAGCACACCGCCGACCTGGTCCTCTCGCGCGCGATTGAAAGCCTGAAAGAAACGCGCAACCTGCGCCGGATCGAGGCCCAGATCATCCCGCTTAACGGCCTGGACTTGACCACGATTTTTTCGCGGCACGGCTTCCAGTGCTTTCTCCGCCATTACCTGGAGCTGGACTTGGCCGCCTGCGCATGGCCCGACCCGAAATATCGCGGGACGATTGTGCCCTGGCATCCCCGACATCTGCTATCCGCGGCCGAAGCAGCCTACCGGAGCTATCGGAACGGAATCGATGCTGTCATCTGCGAAGATTATGGTTCCGAGGCGAACTGTGAGGCCTATCTGCGCAGCCTGGTGGAAAATCCCGGCTGCGGCATATTCCAGCCCGATTCATCCTTCGTGGGCCTGGACAGCCGCGGCACCCCTTGCGGATTCATCCTGACATCCCGTCTCTCGGCCGCCTCGGCCATGATTCCGCAGATATCAATTCATCCGGCGCATCAGGGAAGAAATCTGGGATCCGCTCTGATCCACCAGGCAGTGAACCAGCTCAAATCCGCGGGGTATCGAACCGTCAGGCTTACGGTCACCCGGCAGAACCGGCGTGCATACGAATGGTACCTTCGGCTCGGGTTCAAAAACCGGCGCGACTTCGGCGCCTACCTCTGGCAGCGCGACAAGACTTGAACCACGAAATACACGGCGCGGCATAGCCTTTCCAAAATATTCCAAAGACCTCTCTTGGGAATTCTCGGGGGGGGTTTGCGCTTTGCGATTTAACGTCGATCTATCGGGAGCCGGTGTGAGAGTATGTGGAATTCAGCACGACGATGTCCACCCGTCGATTGCGCGCGCGCCCTTCCGGTGTGTTGTTGGTTTCGACAGGGCAAAACTCCCCGTAGCCCGCTCCGGAGAGTTTGTCAGGGGTGAAACCGAACTGCCGGATCAGATAGGCGACCAGCGAGGTCGCGCGTGCGCATGAGAGTTCCCAATTGGAGGGAAATCGTGCGGTCTGTATGGGGACGTTGTCGGTGTGCCCTTCGATGCGCACCAGGTTGTTCATGACCAGCAGGTCTTGGGCCATGGCATCCATCAGCTCGCGTCCCTCAGGTCGCATCTGATCCGAACCCGAGTCGAAAAAGGTTCCGTCCAGACTGATCACCAGGCCGCGCGTTTCAAGGCGCGTCCGCACCTTCCCTGCGATGCCCCGCTTTTTCACCAAAGACTCGATGGTCTCCTGGAGCCGCCCCATCGCGACGACTTCACCTTTGGGAAGGGAATTCGGCACGTAGTTGGTCTTGAGCTCCTTCATGTTGGCAACCGTGTTCTCCTTGAGCACCTTCTCCTTCGGGGTTTCAACATGCTCCACGAGGTCGCGGCCCAGAGCCGAGCTGGCTCCATCTCCCTTGCTCAGACTCAGGCTGTCACTTCCGGGGGTGAAAACCGGACTGTCGAAGGACGCCCTCATGGACATGACCATCCGGCCCATCTTTTGTGCGTCCACTGTGGAAATAGCATACATCGTAGTGAAGAATGCGAACAGCAGCGTGATAAAGTCGGCGTAGGAGACCAGCCAACGTTCGTGATTTGCGTGCTCAGGGGCTTTCTTCTTGCGCAAGATGTCGAATCTCCCGATCAGGCAACCTTGGTTTGCGCGGCCGCCCCGTCCTGTGTTATGGGTTTTTTGTCATTCTGATTCAGGAAGCTCTTGAGCTTGTCCTCAATCAGGCGCGGGTTTTCACCCTCGAGGATCGAGATAACACCTGCAAGGATGATTTCCTTGGCCACCATGTGGTTCCGGTGCAGCAGCTTGAGCTTTCCGGCAATCGGGAAATAAACCACATTGGCCAGCGAGACTCCATAGACCGTGGCCACGAATGCCACGGCGATCCCCCCTCCCAGCTTGCTCGGATCGGTCAGATTTTCCATGACGTGGATCAGGCCGAGCACCGCGCCGATGATCCCAATGGTGGGCGAATAGCCTCCGGCCGCCTCCCAGAACTTGATCGGGAGTTCGCCTTCCTCTTCCATGTTGGCCATCTCCACTTCCATGGTTTCGCGCAGTGTCTTGGGTTCGATGCCGTCAACTGCCATGTTGAGCGCCTTCTTCAGGAAAGGATCCTTGATGCTCTCGACGTCCGACTCCAGGGAGATGATTCCTTGACGTCGTGCCTTGTTGGCGTAGCGGATGATCTCCGCAATCACATCCTTGTTGTTGGCCTTCGGCGCAAAAAAGACCTTGGCGACTGACTTCATGCTGGCAATAAACACGCTCAGCGGGAACTGGACCAGGCAGGCGCCAAAGGTTCCGCCGAGGACGATGATGGCAGCAGTTTCCTGAAGGATGGACCGGACGCTCCCGCCTTCGAGAGCCTGTCCCCCGAGGATCGCACCAAAAGCCAGCAACAGCCCTATGATTGTGCCTAGATCCATCTTTGTCCTTTAGCCTGCCGCGCCTTCAGACCCTTGACAATCTGCGCGCATATTCCGCATCCACCAGTCCCGCCAGAGTCCGGCGATAGCGGACCACCTTGTCGATGATCTCCGACATATGGTCTTTCACGATCACCTTGTCGTTGTTGGTCAGAGTGATGACCGTGTCCGGAGTCTCTTCGATGTACTCAATCAGATCGGCGTTTAAAACAATCTGGTGCCCGTTGATTTTGGTCAACTGAATCATGACTTTCCCTTTGGCCGGTGAACCAGTGGGATATATCGGCGCAGGATGCGAGATTCCTTAACATCTCTGACGGGAAATTGACATCTGCCGATGGATTTCACACACCGATCAGACTTTTGGGACGCCAGGTCTCCAAGTACTCTTGTTCACAATCAGGCGCACAGGTTTTTCCGGCCGCCTTGGATTGCGGCAGCTTGCTGTCGCCTTTGGAAAGGCCAGGCGCAGGCAAGCTGCCGCATTCCAAGGGCTTCGTCGGCACATTTGTGAATCGTGTACTGGAACTCCAAGCAAAACAGTTTTTTATAGCTATCTTGGAGCCTTGGTCCGGACTATTCGTGAATGAATGGGGAAAATGCATCTCTGGACGCTGAAAAACGGATGTAGACGGTTTTGCGCTTGTCGATGTGGAGGAGCTTTTGCCGCCCCGCAGGGGTCAGCGCGCAGTAATCCCGGCGGTAAGCTCTATTATGTACGTTTCCAGAGGAATCGGGGAGCCGCCTTCGGGAATGGCGCGGATGAGCCTTTCCACGAAAACGAAGTCGGCCGGCGTGTCGACAGTAATGCGCAGATCCGGTAGCCTCAACGCCTCCGGTGGGTCCGGGAATGCCGTCCGAAAGAGATCGAGATGCTCTTTGACATAGGTCGTGACATGCTCGCGGTGATGGGGCATGCAACCGAGCCGGTCCACTTCTTCGAGAGCGGGACGCGTGATGGCTTCGGTCGCGGCACCAACCGGCAAGGTCCTCTCCATGCAATAGTCGAGACCTTCCTCAACAAGCATCCGGACGATGCGGTTCACCGAGCCGATGTCGATCAGCGGGTTGTCTGACGTCGCGCGCACGATGACATCCGGAAGGAAAATGCCGGCAGCCTGCCGGAACCGGGCCAGGACGTCGAAACCGGGCCCGCGATAGCTTTCCACTCCCAGCCGGTGTGCTTCCTCAGCCACAACCTCGTCTTCATCGCGGTTCGTGGTGAGAACCACCACGCCGTCGAGCGAGCGGGCAGCGCGCAACCTCTCGATCGCACGTTCCATGATGGATTTGCCTGCAATGTGAAACAGCACTTTGCCGGGCAAACGCATACTGCCCATGCGAGCCTGAAGAAAGCCGAGAGTGAGCGTCATAGGATACTCTGGGTTTTTGATTTTGAGTCTGGAGTGCGGGGTCGTGCTTGACTTCAAATCCCCAATCCAAGATCAAAAGTTGAATGATTCCGTCCCCCTTGGTTCAGCCTAGCCTACCGCCGCGCGCAGGCTCCCGACGACCCATTCGACTTGTTCCCTGGTCATATCCGGATATAGCGGCAGGCTCAGGAGCCGCCGGCCCAGCGATTCGGTAACTCTCAAATCGGATCGGGACAATGAAAGCTTGCGATAGAAGCTGAACTGGTGCACGGGAGGATAGTGAATGCTCGATTGAATTCCGCCGGCTCTGAGGCTTTCCATGACTCGAGCGCGTTCCACGCCCTCGGCCAGCACAATGGTGAACAGATGATGGGACGATTTTCCCGGGTGGCTCGTGAAGGGGATGACCCAGCGCGAGTCCTGCTCCAACAGCTCACGGTACCACCCGACACGCATTTCCCTGCGGCGGTTCAGCTCTGGCAGCGCCGACAGTTGCACCCTGAGAATCGCAGCGCGCAAATCGTCCATGCGAAAGTTGAAACCCGCTTCCGACACGTCATAGGAAAACTGGTGCCCGAGGTGGCGATCCCAGGTCAGAGAGCTCATGCCGTGCGAGCGGAGCGCTTTGATCCTTTGTGCCATCCGGTCGCTTGCGGTTGTTACCATCCCCCCCTCACCACAGGTGAGATTCTTGTTTCCAAAAAAACTGAAGCAGCCCACGTCCCCCCAAGCACCGCAGCGGGTATCGCGCCAGCTTGCCCCGGGAGCATGGGCCGCATCTTCCACCACCCAGAGACCGTGACGCCGTGCCAGGCTCATCACAGCATCCATGGAGCACGGGTAGCCGCCGTAGTGCATCACGCAGATGCCCCGGGTGCGAGGAGTAATTGCGCGCGATAGATTCTCGGGGGAAGTCAACGGCTGCTCGGGCGAATCCACGTCCACGAAGCACGGAACGCCGCCTGCGTGCCACAGGCAGTTGGCGGCCGCCACAAAGTTCAAGGAAGGCGTGAGAACCTCATCGCCCCGCTCGAGCCCGAGGGCGGCAAACGCAAGATGGAGTGCCGCGGTGCCGCTGGAGACCGCAATGGCGTGTGACACGCCGATGAAATCGGCAAACTCCCTCTCCAGGCTGCGCGCAACCGGTCCGTAGGTCCACCATCCTGAGCGCAGCACCGCAGCTGCTTCCCGGACTTCCGTCTCCGCAAAGCTGGGCGCACAGAGGGGCACGCGCCACTCAGGCGAGGGCGAAGGCGTCGGCTCGCTCCTCAAATTCTTGCTGGGCAAGCTCATAATCCTCCCGGCGACCGATATCGAACCAGAAATCCTCGGAATGGAACCCGACCACTTTTTCTCCGCAGCCCAGGAGCCGGAGCACCAGATCCGGGAAGTCGAGGTATTCATCTTTCGTGAGGTAGCCGAGCACACGCGGTTCATAGACGTAGACACCCATGCTGACATCAAAGGTGTAAAGCGGCTTCTCGCGATACGCGACCAGTTCGTTGCTCTCGTTGGTCTCCAGCACTCCCAGATCGATGCGCACCTCCTTGCGATGCATGGCAAGGGTGAGTGCGGCCCCCGACGACCGGTGGAAGTCACACAGCGACCGGTAGTCCAGCGTGGTGAGCACGTCCCCGTTCATCACCAGGAACGTGTCATTGAGTCCGGCGATGCGGGCGAGTGGACCTGCGGTCCCAAGGGGCCGGGATTCGCGTGCGTAACTCAAGTTCAGCCCCGGGATGCTGCGGTGTCCATTCTGGAAGTACGCTTCGATCAGCTCGCCCAGGTGTCCGACAGACAAGACAATGTCACAGATTCCCTGCCGCACAAGTTGGCGGACGATAATCTCCAAAATCGGCCGCTCCCCAATCGGCACCAGCGGCTTGGGGAAGATAGTCGTGTAAGGGGCGAGCCGGGCGCCCTTCCCTCCGGCGAGTATCACCGCCTTCATGCCTGTCCTCCTCCATCTGCAAGTCGAGTTTCCGCAGCTTCCGTTGCCGCCTCTATGCTTCCATCCACGGGCCTTGAGCGACGACGTTGCTGCGCGCCGTCCGGCCGCGACCGGCAGGAGGAACCTGCGCATCGGCCTGCTTCATGCCGCCCACTGCCGCCACGTTAGAGGAGAGGAAGAGCGCGGTTTCATAACAGGTCATCAACAGGCTGTCGGTGAACTTGCCCAAAGCAGGCCGCACCCTGCGCCCGAGGCGCATTTCAATCAGCCAGGCGGGAAAGTCGGCTCCGGCAGCAATGGTGAGGTTGATCCCTCCGGAGAAACGCGGATTCACTTCAAAGACGGTACCCCGATCTGCGTACCACTTGAGTTGTATGTTGGCCGGGCCACGTATCTGCAGAGCCTCGGCCACACGAACACCCAGATCGATCAACGCCGGGTGATTCCAGGTCTGCCCGCGGTCGGTTACGCCGGAACGAACTACCAGCCTCTCCCGGGGCACGGCGCTGATGATGGCGCCATTGAAATCCGCCAGCACGTCGATCGTGAACTCGCGGCCGGGCAGGTATTCCTGGATCACCGGGTCCGCCACATAGCTCGAGAAGAAGCGCAGTTCCTTTTCATTGTTGATGGGGTGGGCGCCTACGCTGCCCCGGCCCTGCCGCGGCTTCAGAAACAGCGGATAGCTGAGGCTCCCGAAGTCCAGCTCGTGGGGAAGCCATGTGCGCGGTGTGGCGATGCCCTTCTCTGCCAGAAACTGGACCGTCCGCAGCTTGTCATTGCAGATGGTTCCGGTCTCTTGGCCTGAAACCGCCACGCGTACGCCCATCTCCAGAAAGGAGCCGGCATGAGCGCCGAACAGCGGCAGCTCGTCGTCGATCGTGGGGATGAGGAGGTGGATCCGTTCCTTGAAGCAGATCGACCTGATGAGAGGTAGATACTGTTTGTCGGTAGTAAGCGGGACGAGGTAATGGCGATCGCTGAAATAGAGGGCGGGGCTGAGCGCATTCATGTCTGAGGTGACCACATTGCCGCGTACGCCCAGTCGCCTCAACGCCTGCACGAAACCCTGGATCAGCGGTACGCGCCGGCTGGCCGCGGTGATTAGAATGTTGATTTCGCGCATGTTGTCTCCTGTCATGGTGTGGAGGCGCTTGGCTGTCCCTGAGGCATCGTCGATGCCGTTTCCCTGTCCGCCGCTTTCGCGCAGTGCGCCGGTACCAGATCCTCCCAGTACAGGATACTGTCTTTGGCGATTTTGCGGCGCGCCTGCATGCCCGTCACGCGGTCAACCTCACGCGGGTCGATGCCCCCGGCAGGGCGTTTGCACGTGAGCATCCAAGGCTGAACGGTTTGATGAATGGCGATATCCGTCGCAGCCACGATGCTGCGCCGGCTCAGCATCCGGCTCTGCTCTTCCTCTTTGGTGGGATGCTTGCGCCCTGTCCCCAGGCTCGCATCCACAACTGCGAGACGGGCGACCAGTTCGCGGAGTTCCCTCGGCTCGATGCTGACCTTGTGATCGGGACCCGCGCCCGTCCGGTCCAGGGTGAAGTGCTTCTCCAACACCCTCGCGCCCAGAGCTGCAGCAAGCAGGGAGAAAAAGATGCCCTCGCTATGGTCGGAAAATCCCGCGGGCAGATGGAAGTGCTCGTGCAGCGTCTGTATGGTCCTCAGATTCAGCGTGTCCGGCGGAGCGGGGTAAGTCGAGACGCAGTGTAGCAGCGCAATGTCCGGCGCCCCGCACGATTGCAGCGTGCAGACGGCCTCCTCCACCTCGTGCAGGTAGGACATGCCTGTCGAAAGCAGCAATGGTTTGCGTTTGCGGGCCAGGTGACGCAGCAGCGGCAGGTGGGTCAGGTCGGACGACGCAATTTTGAACGCGGGGACGCCGAGAGCGTCCAGAAAATCTGCACTGTCCTCGTCAAAGGGGGTTGAGAGAAAGAGCACACCCCGGCTGTCGGCTCGCGCCTTCAATCTCTCGTGACCCTCCCAGGAGAGCTCCAATCGCCTGAACATCTCATATGCCGACTCACCGCATTCGCCCTGCTGAGCAAACCGGCCGCGGGATTCCACCATCAGCCGCTCGGCCCGGAAAGTCTGGAACTTCACCGCGTCGGCGCCACAGCCAGCCGCAGCATCGATAAGCCTCAGCGCCTGCTCCAGGCTGCCATCATGGTTGATGCCGATCTCGGCAATCACAAGAACCCTGGAGGAAGCACCGATCGGCTTCCCTCCCAACATGAACTCATGCTGGTTCATCTGGACCCTCGAGCTGTCTCAGCACGAGTGGGAGTTGGAGCAGCGATTCGATGACAAAGTCCGCCTCCTCTCCGCTCTCGGCACCCCATATGATAGGTGGCTGCTGCACGCGCACGCACTTCATCCCCACGCCGCGCGCGCCCCTGCAATCCTTCTCGAGGCTGTCCCCGATGAAAAGAGCCTCATCCGGGGGCGCCTGCAAGCACCTCAACATCAGACGGAAGGGGAACGGATGCGGCTTTTCTTTCTCCAGGCCGTATTCCCACG
Source organism: Terriglobia bacterium (assembly GCA_020072565.1). Taxonomy (NCBI): domain Bacteria; kingdom Pseudomonadati; phylum Acidobacteriota; class Terriglobia; species Terriglobia bacterium. Next base: position 110,588 of record JAIQGI010000004.1, on the reverse strand, counting down.
TATAGATAATGCTGTCCACCGCCCCCTCCAGGCCGAGCGCCGCACACTTCGCTTTTTGCACATCAGGAGCGCCGTCGGTCACGATGCCAAGCCGATAGCGGGCGCGAAGCTCCTTCAGCAGTCCGTCATACCCGGTGAACAACCGGATCTGGGGAGTATGCGAACGGTAGATGCTGACCAGATCAGCCACCTGAAATCCCGAGTCCGGAAAACGTGCCAGCACCGCCGGCATGACGCTGCGCCTTCCCTCGCGAGCGAGCGTGGCCATCATCATCTGATGGATTTCATCGCGAGGCCGGCCACAGGTTGCCGACAGGTGTTCCGCCACGGCACGGAAACCGCTGGCAAGGAAATCGCGCTCGCAATAGAGCGTGTCGTCCAGGTCGAAAACAAGAGCCCGCAGCATCGGACCCCCTGGCCTGGACGATCGGCCATTGAAAAACAGGCTCGTAGCTGTCTCCGTTGTCATTCGTCCTCCGTCAGCTATTCGTCATCAAGTGGGATCTGCCCTTCATCATGGCATGCAGGATTCGGGCTACGCGGCGCGTGCCGCCGCCGTCGACCAGAGCATGCCCCCGCGCCGAGAGTTGATGCCTGAGATCTGGATGCCCATTCAGTTCCTGGAATCGGGAAATCAGGTCAGAGTTCTTCAGGAGCGTCCCGCGACCCAAGTCCAGGCAGGCCCCGGCACGGGCCAAAGCCTCGACAGTGCTTGCCTGGTGGCGATCGCAGGAGAGAGCGCACAGGGGAGCACCCAGGCACAGGGCTTCATAAGCAGCCAGGCCTCCCGCAGAAATAACCAGATCCGCATCGAACATGATCCTCAATGCATCCTCTTGCGGGGAGAGCCAGCGAAAGCGGACAGGGTTCCATCGGGTGCGCGTCAACTCCCCCTGCCCCCATGAGCAAAATCCAGGAAGGCCGACAACCTCCAGCTTGGCGTTGGTGGAGCGCAGGCCTCGGAGAACTCTCCCGAAAAGCCTGCGGCCGTCTCCTCCTCCCAGGTTGACTACTACCTTGCGGATTCTGGGACGGATCCGCTTGTCGTTTCGGTGAAAGCGCTCGCAGCCATCCGCCAGGACCAGATAGCCCGTCCCGGTGAAAAAGGTGGTGTCGTCCCGTGGGAACCTGTCTTTTGCAGGCAGGATGCTGCCGTCGAAAACGACATCGGACGCAACCGGCGCCAGCCCTAGATCGTGGATGCTCGCGACCGGAATCCCTCGCAGGCGTGCGGCCGCGATCAGACGGCGCAAGCCCACCCTTTTCCGTGTATCGATGAGAACAGCAGCCGCAGGCTCAGCCGCAGGCCAGGGTCTGCGCGGATCAAAATGACGGTAGTCAAAACCACAATGTCTAACGTGCGCCTGGGACCAGCGATCGTCGGGATCAAGCAGAAACATAGGCCGCACGGCGCCGCGCAGCCGGCGGGCAAGGATCAATGCCCTTCTCAGATGACCGAAGCCGATTGTGGGCCCGGCGGCAGTCCTTACCAACAGAGTTTTGCGAGACCTCTTTTCGTACGAAAGCGTCAATCTTTTGGCGCTCGAATTGTTCATCTGACGTACCTTTGACTGCCCCTAGGTTCCAGCAAGAATCCGGGCGCGCACAGACGCGAAGACCTCCTTGCAGGTCGGAATCAGAGGCGTGACCTCATACTCCAATAGATCTGCCACCAGACCGAAATCTCTCTTCTCATGTGCCTCGATGACATCCTTGAGCAGCGAGGCCAGCTTGAAGTGGTGCTCCCGCGCGTTGCCGCCGCTAACACTCAGAGTTTCAAATGAAATTTGAAACGATTGTTCCAACCGGTCCAGAAGCAGGTTGACCCAATAGAACCCCTCATAAAACTGCTTTAAACTCTCAAAGTCCGGCGGCCCGGAATGAGCACGAAAACTCGAAGCCAATGAGGCAGTTGCCGTCTCTACGCGCTCAAGATAGGTGATTGCTTCCCGGACTGAATCGAGTGCCACTTCCCGCAGTGTCGAGGTAGTAATCTCAATCTTCTCCCGGTCGTCGATGCGTTCCGGCAGGCTGGCCGCCCGGTCGTCCTGGAATAGGGGAAGCCCGTCAATTTGGACTTGCCGAATGATCATGTTCGGAGACAGGTGCGTGGTTTCCACAAGCTTGAGGACTTGTTCCAACGAAATCATATCCGGAGGGAGTGGCGCAACTTCTTGTTTGTCGATATACAGACGTGTCATGGCTTTCCTTTCCACGGATCCAAGCGGCCGGCCTGACCGACAAGGTTTCACGCAAATTCCGGGCCAGACTGCCGCCGGCGGGCGATTTCGGCTAAACCTCATGTGGCTTTGGGTCGATAGAGCGTGCGGCGCTCAACAGGCAAGGGCAGCCACAAAGGCGGGCTCACCGTTGCAGGCGAACCCGCCTTCCCGGAGGGCACCCGGGCGCATGAAAACCACTTCAATCCTCAGCAGAGCCGATGTACGCGGATAGTGGAAGAGGCCCAGATACCGCCCTATCCGGGTGCCACACTTTGTGTGCGATTTTGCGCTAATGCTTTTTGTCAGGCCGACCGATAAGTCGCACTATAGCATCCGGACTGGAATTCCAGCCCAGCAGGCCGATGGCCGGCTGGGTCTGTGAGGGCCTTGTCTGGGAAATGGTACGGATATCAAACCAAAACGAATTCAAGGAGGAATTCAAAAATGTCTTTCAGCATCCTTAATAACATCGCTGGGCTGAACGCTCAGAACTCTCTCAACCTCAACAACGTAAGCCTGAACCGGACATTGCTCCGCCTTTCCACGGGCAAGCGCATCAATTCCGGTGCGGACGATGCTGCCGGCCTGGGCATCGCGGACAGCCTGCGCGCGAATGTGCGCGCGCTGGATCAGGCGATCCGCAACGCCAATGACGGCATATCCGTCGCCCAGATCGCCGACGGCGCTCTGCAGGAAATTACCAACCTGTTGACCCGCGGCTTCTCGCTCGCGGAAGAAGCGGCTACCGATACGGTCGATACCGCAGGGAGAACCGCTCTCAACTCCGAGCTGACCTCGATCAAGAGTGAAATCACACGCATTGCAACCCAGACCAACTTCAATGGCGTGGCGCTCTTCACCTCTGCCGGTGTCAGCCTGAACATTTTCGTCGGCGACATTCACAACTCCAGCTCCATCGCGGTGACTGTCGGCGCCGTCAGTGCCACCAGCGTGGGTGGCCAGGATCTCACCAGCACTGCTCTCGATACCCAAGCTCATGCTCAGTCTGCCATGACTGATCTCAAGACCGCTCTGGGTGGCATTTCGACCAACCGGGCCGGCCTGGGTGCCTCCATGAACCGGCTGCAGTCCGCTGTGGCGGTGCTCCAGAGCCAGTCACAGAATACCACTGCGGCTGAATCCACCATTCGTGATGCCAACATGGCGGAGGAAATCGCCAATCTGACCAAGTATCAGATCCTCGCGCAGTCCGGCATCGCCGCCCTGTCACAGGCTAACGCAAGCAGCCAGTCTGTGTTGGCGCTGTTCAAATAGCAGGCAGCAGCAAGCTGCAGCGAAGGCTACAGGCGCGTCGCCGTTCGGCGGCGACGCGCCGTCTTTCGCGGCTTTTGGCTAATTGCGTGCTGCCGCTTCGTCGATATGAGTAAGGGGGGTTGATATCGGCCACCGGCGGGAGAGTTGTTGACCCGCGAATTGCGGCACTCCTTCTCGGTAAGGAGAATGGTCATGGCAGGCGAAATCAGCATAATAACGGGAGCTTTCGCGGACGCCTTTCAGTCCCCTGCTACGGCGTCTGCCAATCGCTCCGGTTCTCAGCGCCCGGTTGCTCCACCCGGAGCACAGGACGCTCCCGATACGTCGGCGCTCCATCCGAAAAATGACGTCGAAGGTTTGGAGGACGGCCAGGCAGAAGATAAGAAGCTGCTCCAGTCGAAACTGGAACGCGATCCGAGCGAATTATTGGCCGATAACACCACGCTCTCCTTCGAGCGTGACAGCGAGGATGGCAAGATGTACCTTCACGTCAAGGATAAGCGCACGGGTGAGGAAATCTATCGGATTCCCCAGAATTATCTCAAAAATGTAGATTCTCATCTGCGGCAGCTTCACCGGGTGGACGTCCGAATCTAATCGGGAGCGAGCTGAGACAATGTCATCCATTAATCTGATCAATGGCGGCCTCGACGTTCAAGGTATCGTCGACAACCTCATCACAGTAGCAAGCGCACCGATCACAAGGCTGCAGGCGCAGACCAAGACCTATCAGGACAAGATCACCGCCTACCAGACTTTCAATGCCAAGCTTCTCGCCTTTAAAACCAGCGTAGAGGATCTGCTTTTCAAAGGCGAGGACGTCTTGTTAAACATTCCTTCTGCTTTTGCAGATCGCTTCAGCAAGAGCCTCTTTGCTCTCAGGAAGGCGACTTCCTCCGACGATGCCGTCGTGACTGCGACCGCCGGCAAGGGCGTAGTGACGGGCAACTTTACCGTTACGGTCAGCAAGCTCGCTAAGTTCAATTCCTTCGCATCGAACAACTTCGCGTCCGACACCACCACGAACACTGCCACCGGGACCCTGGTCATTCAGAAAGGCACGGATGCGGCCGTCACGATCACGGTCGACGCGACGAACAACACGCTTCAGGGAATTAAAAACGCGATCAATAACGCCAACGCAGGAGTCACGGCCAGTGTCCTGAATGACGGGAGTAGCACACCGTACCGGCTCACGATCACCAGCAACGACTCAGGATCCGCGGGAGCCCTGACCATAACCAATAACCTTAACCAGGGGGCCGGGAGCGCTGTGACTCTCGGCGAGACGACGCCGGCTGACGACGCGGCATTCCAGATCAACGGCGTCAACGTCACCAGCAGCTCCAACAGAGTCACCAATGCCGTCGAGGGTGTGACCTTTGACCTCAAAGCCGAGTCGGGAACCGCCAGCATCACCGTTGAGCGTGACATCGATTCGATCGTGGCAGGCCTCAAGGACTTCGTCGCGAAATATAATGACGTCGTATCTAACATCTCATCGCAATCCCGATACGACGCGACCACAAAGACCTCCGGAATTCTTGCCGGAGATTTCACCGTGAGGCAAACCCAGGCCGACCTCAGCTCGGCACTGTCACAGAGCATAAACTTCACTGGTTCTTCGCTCAGCCTGCTCTCCCAGATCGGAATCAAGCTCGGCAACGACGGGACTCTGAGCATCGACGAGACAAAGCTTCGGGACAAGTTGTCGTCCAATTTCAGGGAGACCGCGCAGCTGATGCTGGCCGACGCCACGGATGCAGGCGGCAATACGATCAGCATGGTCCCCATGTTGCAGGGCCGGCTCAAAAGCCTCACCGATTCGTACGACGGTCCGGTCTTTCATGCCACGGACGCCATCCAGCAGAACATCCGACGGATCAACGACCAGATCGACGAAATGAACGCCCGGCTGGATGTGCAGCGGGAGCTCTTGATTGCCCAATTCTCCAAGGCCGACGAAGCCCTGAGGCAGCTGTCGGTGCTGCAAACATCACTGATCAGCCAGCTGAACTCGCTCAGCGGGCTGGCATAATGCCGGCAAGGGAGCATCGAATGCCGTACAGCCAGGCTCATCGATACCAGGAGGTCGAGATCAAGACCGCAAGTCCGACTGAGCTCGTGGTCCTGCTCTACGATGCCGCCATCGCTGGTCTCCAGAAAGCGCAGGAGCGCCTCGCCGCCCATGACATTGCCGGCCGCGTCCGCTGCCTCAACAAAGTGACATCGATCCTCACCGAGCTGCAGGCAAACCTCAATTTCGAAGCAGGTGGGGGAATTGCCTCTTCCCTGGAGCGCCTTTATCGCTACATGAAGGACCTCGTCTTTCGGGCGAACCTGCAACAGGACACAGCACCCTTGAAGGAATGCGTAAAGCTGCTGTGCAGCCTGCGCAGCGCCTGGGCAGAGGTGGCTCAGGCCGAAAAAGGCAAGGCCAGGCCCGACGGCGCCGCGGCAGCCACAACCGCACCTGCCGCTCCCGCTCTGTCCATGGCAACCCCCGGGCCAGCTGCTTCCGCACTGGCAAACCTCAACATCACGGCCTAGAGATGAATCCCATCGACTCGGAATTGCAGGGCCTGGAAAGACTCTACGATGCACTGGAATGCCGGCTCAACCAACAGTATCGTAACCTGGAGACAGACCGGCCGGCGGATCCCGACCGCGAGCGCCTGATGACCGATCTGGTACAGCGTGCCGAGGAGGCCAGCCGGCGATTCGTTCATCTCGCCCGTGATTGGCAAAGCTCCAAGCCGTCCAACAGGAACCGAAGCGAGGTTGCATCCCGCGCATCCGACCTCTCGGAGCGGGCCCGGCAACTGCTGCAACTGATCGAGAGAAATATCGCCGGCTTTGGCACATTGCAGCGCACGGCCCGGGAATCCCTCCAGGAGCTCAAGCTTGGAGAGCAGTTCCTGCAGAGCGTGCGAGGATACAGGGAGAATCGGCCGAAGTTTATAGATGCCCGTCAGTAGCCGCCCTGGCGGCACAGATTTCCCCTGGAGCAAAAAGCTCCCTTCGCCTAACGGGTAGCATTTTGGATTGCCTCGAACTCAATCTCGCAGCACTCGCACCCCGACAGCCGGAACTCGCCCGGCTCCTGAGCGGAACCGACCTCACGCGCCTGCAGCTTTCCCCGTCACGCAAAGGCCCGCCCACCGCTTTTTATCGCCGCGATGCCGGGGATCCCGTGCCGCTCCACAGCCGTTATGATCCGATGCCGGAAGCACGTCAGTCCCTGAAGGACCTTGACCTTGCTGAAGCGGACTATTTTGTCTTCCTGGGTTTTGGGCTCGGATACGGGCTGGATGCCCTGCTCGAAAGAGTGGCGCCAGAGACCGCGCACATCTTCGTGGTCGAATCGGATCTGGAGATCCTGCTCGCGGCACTTGCGGCGCGTGACCTGACATCATGGCTGGCGCTGCCGAACATCCACTTCGCCTGGCCTGCAGGGGGAAATGAGCTGGCACAGCAATGGAAACAGTTTTTTGATCCCGTGCAGGCGCGCAAGAGCGTATTCATCAGTCATCCACCTTCGCTCGTACTTAAACCGGGCCTGTTCAAAGCTGCTGCTGAAATCATAAAGAGCCAGACACTACAGATCTTCACCGACATCAACACGCTCGTGGGAAAAGCGCCCGTGTTCCTGGACAACTTCATAACCAACTTCTCCCGCGCTTCTTCGTCGCCCGGCGTCAGCGCTTTTGCACGCAGGTTCGCGGGTGTTCCCGCCGTGCTGGTCGCAGCAGGACCCTCCCTGGATCGGAACATTCACGAACTGCGCCCATTCCAGAACCAGGTGTTGGTTCTGGCAGCCGACACGGCACTGAAGCCGCTGCTCGCATCCGGCATCGAACCCCATTTCGTCTTAAGCGGCGATCCCGGTTATGAGAACTACCTCCATCTCAAGGACGCCGTTGCACGGGAGACCTATCTGGTCGCCGAAGCCACCGCGTACCCTGAAACCCTTGCATCGTTCAACGGCCGTACAATTCTCTGCAGGTTCGAAAATTCGTCGCTCCGGACTCTTTCCGAGCTTCTTGCCTCCAAGGGGACTCTGCGCGCCTGGGGTTCCGTTGCAACCATGTGCCTGGATTTCGCCCTGCTGTTGGGATGTGACCCTGTCATTTTTGTCGGTCAGGACCTCGCCTTCAGCGACGGGCGCACCTACTGTTCGGGCCTGCACTGGGAGGAACAGTGGTTCCATGAGGTCGGCAGCCCGGATGCATGGCAGCGCCGCTGGGCAGAACTCCGGGCCTCGAACAGAATCGTGGTAACGGAAGATCTCTTTGGTCGGCCGGTGGAAACCACCGACAAGCTCATGGCCTACTGGAACTGGATCGGTTCCGAGATCGAAAAACATCCGGAAGTCAATTTCATCAACGCCACTGAGGGAGGAATGCTCAGAGACAATCTGGCGGTCATGAGTCTTCATGAAGCCTTGCACCGGTGCGGCGATAAACAGCACGACTTGCGCGACCGGATCCGACGTGTGTTCTCCAAAGCGGCGAGCAGCGGCAGCATTAGGGGCACAGTCATTCTGGCAGCGCTGGAAAAGGAGTCTGGGCAGTTGGAGGCCGTCCTGGCAGAGGGAATTCAACTGTGCACTGCCGGGAATCCGGCCTTAGGGCAAGAGGATCTCGCCCGGTTGGAGCGGGTCAATGAATCGCTGCATACTTTGAGCCGGCTCGCACCGATCATCGACTCCTTCAACCAGCTTGGCAATACACAGTTCCTGAGACGACGCGCTGCGCTGGGAGTCCGATTGCACGGTCCCGCCGGCATCTCAGAGCTCCGGGGAGCCTATCTTGAGTACTTCCAGTCCGTCGCTCGAGCGCGTACCACGATCGATGATGCACTTCGCAAGCTGAATGAAGCCGTGAAGGGTTGCACAGGACGGGGAGCATTTTGATCCGCAATCCCGAACTCTCCCAGTTGCCCACCGCATCACCTGCGTTGAGCCTTTGCTTTTCAATAGTATTTTCGAAACAGAACAGTCAGAAATGGCCGTATGAACCAGGGGAGTCCTCAGGGGTCGCCGGCAGTGGCTGCACGCCCAGCGTGATTCTTCGGCTCTACTCAAGCAGCTTTTTGAGGACGTCAGGAGGTGGGAGCTGAGATTTGGACGCAGCCACATTTTCCCGCTTGATTGCCTCGTAGACTTCCTGACGGTGCACGGAAATGTGGCGCGGCGCGTTGATACCTACCTTGACGCTGCTACTTCCTATATTGAGGATAGTGACTTCGATTTCGTTGCCGATGATCAGGCTTTCTCCCTTTTTCCGCGTGAATACTAGCACAGGTGTCTCCGACTCAAGTCCTTCCACCCGTATGTTGTGGCGCTCAGAGACATGCCCTACACCGTTTCCGCACTGTGGCGCTCCGAGGAGCCGAAGAGCGGGTGGCGCACGGAATATTGGCTGTCCAGGAGAATCACCTGCTTGCCGCACCGATTCTTCTGGTTGATCAGGATCGGAGCCATCAGGTTCAGCGTCGCCTCCGAAGGGTTCTCAGGTATGGTAGCCACCGCGAATACCGACACCTCCTCAGGCTTGTCCGTTTTCAAATCGCACATATCCGCGTCCCCCAGCTCAAATGCGTAGGCGGGGTGGAGCAGGAAGGGATTTACCACCAAAAGAGCGATGGGAGGATCGTCAAGAGACTGCAGGTATTGGAAAGGTTTCAGATGCTCGAATTCCAGGATGGCAAACTTGTGGATCTGAGGAAATCCTGGAATGCCCTCGTCAAAACCGATGATGCTGGCGACAGGAACTTCAATTTCGCCGAAATTGGTTGTCCGAACGGTCAAAGCTTTCGATTCAGTCATCATGGAACCGCGATCAAACGAATAACTGCAATTGCATGAAAACGAGGTCGGAGTACCGGGCTTTTTGCGGCGCGACGCCGCGGAAAATCACTTTCAGCCCCTATGAACCCAAAGCCAGGCCGGCAACCTCGCACATTCTACATTTGCCCTGAGGGCGCTGTCTACGAATTTAGTGGGGAGAGCACCGGCCCTGTTGTCTGCGGCCGGGCGCGGCGAGCGGCGCTTCATGGTATGGCAGAAGCGAAGGGTCTGGCAACGCACCAAGCTCTCCCTTCGGCCTCGGATCTGTAAGACATTGCCACCTCCTGCATACGATTACAGCGTTCCCCCAGGTCACCCTAGAAAATCGAACAGGTTCTTCTGATGAATGAGCGATCCCGCAGTGAGTGCGGCTTGCATTGCAGTCTGCGTTTGGGAAAGTCGGGAGATAGCCTCGGCCATGTTGGCATCTCCGATATGCGATTGGCGCGTCTTGATGTCTGTTTCCTGCGTCTGGCGTGCCAGGGCAGCATCCTGCAGCTTGCTTAGATCCACTCCCAGCGACGTGCGGACCCGGCCCAAGGTGGCGAGGGCGCCGGAGAATCCGGCGAGGGCGGATTGGATGGCAGTTTGATTGCCGCTGCCGATTGCTGTCAGCAAGGTCTCGACAGTATTGAACACCGGTGCGAGGACGGCCGCACCCGGAATGTTTTGGTTCACCTTGAGGCCGTTGCTGATGTCGATCGTGTTGACGTCGGCATTACCGAGGTAGGTGACGGTGTCACCGGTAATTGAAAACGCGGGCGTGGTGACACTCGAGCCCGCAAAAATGTATCGACCTCTGACCTGGGTGTTGGCCAGCGAAAAGATCTGATCGCGCTGGGATCGGATGTCGGCCGCGAGCGTGGCGAGGGTGTTGGCATCGTTGGGACCGTTGGCAGCCGCGCTGCCGCGGGTGAAAATAGAGGTAACCAGATTGTATATGGAGTTAAGAGTCGACTCGCTGACTTGCAGAAAGAAGCCGCTGTTGTCGGCATTGGTCTGGTACTGATCGAGCTGAGACAGTTGATCGTTGAGCTTCACCATCTCGGCACTGTCGGCCGGCGCGATGTGCAGATGATTGAGCCTCTTTCCGGAAGACACTTCCTCATTCGCCTGTTCCGCCCTTTCGTTGAGCATGTTCAGGTTGTCGAGGAGGCTACGATAGCTGATCGAGTCGGAAATACGCATGATTATGCTCCAAGGATATTGATCACGTCTTCAGTCAGAGTGTCGATGAGGCTGATGAATCGGGCGCTGGCCTCAAAGGCCTTCTGGTAACGCATCAGGTTGATGGCCTCCTCATCCAGGCTGACGCCGGAAGCGGCATCCCGCTGATTTTGCAGCTGTGCAACCAGATGATCCTGGGTCGCAAGTCCGTCCACGCTGTTTTGCGTATCTATTCCTATCTGGAAAATGAGGTTGGAGTAAGCCTGGCTCACGGTCGCGCTGTTTCCTGACAAGAGCAATCGGTTCTGGATGTCTGCAAGGCTTTGCGCGTTGGTGTTGGACCCCGGCCCGCCACCGGCGCCGGCGGCGGCAATCTTGTCGGTATCGATGATCGCAACATTGATGGCGCGCGCAGCCCCGAGATTGGAGCCCGGCGTCACCGGCACAAATGGGACAAAGAAATCGCCCCCGGCATTACCATTGAGATCGGATCCCAACGCATGCTGCTGGTTCACGCTCCCGATGATGGTAGCCGCCATGTCATCGAGTGCCGTCAGGTAGGAAGGCAAGTTCGTATCACGCACTTTGAGCTGACCGCCGAGCTTGCCGGACTGAATTGTGGCAGTGATGTCCGCGCCGCCGGCGTGAATCTCAAGCAGACTGCTGGCAGGAGACGTTACGGCCTGCCAGGGATTGCTTTGGTTCCCGGCGACCAGGAGGGCTCCCTGGCGCGTCGTGATCGTGAGACTCCCGGAGTCGTTTTCGAAATAGGATATGTCGACAAGCCCCGCCAGGCGGTCCACCAGTTGCTGTCGCTGATCAACCAGGTTATTTTCGTTTGCCAGGGCACCGCGGGCAGCTTCAACCTCGACGTTCAGCCTGGCGATATTCGCTGAAACTGAGTTGATCTCGGCAACCGTAGCCGAGATGGCCTGATCTTGCTGCGACTGCACCGCCTGCACCTGCGCGTAGAGATCACGAAACCGAGAGCCCAACTGTTCGCCGCGCGCCAGGACCTGTTGCCGCAGCGTTGCATCCTCGGGCGCATTGGCCAGCGAGCTGAAACTGTTGAAGAAACCGGTAATTGTCGATTGGAGCCCCGAACCGCTGCTCTCGTTGAAAAGAGCCTCGATCTGCTGCAACGCTGAAGAGGACGCATCATACTCGCCCTGGTGCTGAAGCTCATCGTTGACGCGATGGTCGAGAAGCCGCGAGCGGTAGGATTGGATTGAGGCCAGCTGCACACCGGAACCATTCTGGTATGTGTACTGCAGCACCGCGGCGCCGGGCACGAACTCGGCCCGCTGGCGCGCGTAGCCGGGTGTGTTTACGTTGGCGATGTTGTTCTGGGTGACGTCGAGGCCCATCTGCTGGGCAAGGAGGGCCTGGCGGGCAATTCCCAAGCTGCCGAAAAGTGAAGACATGATGAAAATCTCCAGCCTTCCTCGACAGGAACGGCCGAAAGGTGAAACAGCCTCTGATGGGCAGAGGAAACCCTTCACCCTGTCGAAATCCCGCGGCTACGCCTTGTCGGAGATCGTGTTGGCCACGGCGGAGTAGGGCTTGAACAATCCCGTGCTTTGATAGGAACTGGTGGCATTGGAGATGAAGTCGAGGAGACCGTGGGAATAATGGAGCGAGTTTTCGACCAGCTTGCGGTTCCGCTGGTTGACGCTCTTGAGCTGGTCCACCATGTGCTTGAACAGCGTCGATTGCGACCTGATCTCGGCAGCCACAGATTGTTCAACACCGTCGGCAAGTTTCAACAGAGTAAACTCTTCGCGCGCGATGTGAAGCGCCTGGCACAACTGCTGGCAGAGCCGCGCCACTTCATTCTCCAACAGCCGCAGCTTGACATTGAAAGTCTCATCGATTTTGTTGCTCTCCAGAATCGCTTCCAGGGGACCGCGCACCAGAAGCGCGGTCTTCCTGCGCGCATGATCGATAAGATCACGGTAGAGCGCGATCTCTTCCCGGACTATGTTCATCAAAGCGGCGATTTGCTCTTCCATCGCTCAAATCCTGAGGTCGATGTGATTCCCGGCTGCGGGCGCATCCGCGGCCGATTCCTCCGCAACTTCATCCGCGACCACGTCGGCGCTGTCCCCGACGTGCCCCTGGTGCTTCTTGGAGTGTCGCCCCTGGTACGGCTCCTCCCGGGCACCGCGATCCAGAAAGTGGCGCGAAACGGGATTAACTCTTCCGAAGTCGTCAGCCATGGCGACCTCCAGGAGCGGCTAGCTAGAAAATCTGGTCGATCAAACTACCGCCCAAGATTTTTTCAGCAACCTGTTCGGCTTTCACGTTGTACGTCCCGTTTTCGATCGAACGCCGAACTCGTTCAACCAAACCCTCTCGCACATCCGGTGTGGAGCGGATCAATTCATCAATATGCTGAATCTCGCGACTGCGAACCGAAAGTTCGACCCGGTCCGGATCGGCGGCAACCGATCCACGATCAACTTTCTGCTGGCGCTGTGCCTGCTGATCCTGGAGTTCGAGCCTGTTCGTTCTTGTTCCCAGGTCGATCAGGGGGGATTTGCCGTTAATTTCCATAGTGTCCTCAAGAGTGTACCCTTCTCGAGCGCTATATCGTCCTCTTGAATGTAACACTTTAGGGCTTCCTGACTTAGCCTCCGAGTCCCAAATCGGGAAAAGGGGAAATTCTGACCTTCCTCACCACGCTTTTGCGTTCATTGCGGTGATCCCGGAAAACTGGACTGCCCCCTGTTCCCTCACTCAGGCAACAACGGTTTCGGATCGATCCGATCCCCGTAACGGCTCACCTCGAAATGGAGGTGCGGCCCCGTTGACCGGCCGGTGTTGCCCACAGTGCCCAGAACCTGCTCTGTCTGCAGCAAATCCCCGGCGCTCACCAGGAGCTTGCCGAGGTGGGCATAGCGGGTCTCGAATCCGCCTGGATGCTGGACCACAACGGTATTGCCGTAACCCTTCTCATATCCGGAAAAAACCACCTGCCCGGCGCAGGCAGCGCGCACTTCCAAGCCTTCAGGAGCGGCGATGTCCACCCCCCGGTGCATGCGCATCTCGTGGGTAAAGGGATCCTTGCGGATGCCGAAGGACGAGGAAAAATGCGCCTGAACGGGCATGCGGAAATCAGGGACCTCGTCCAACCCGCCGCTGTGGAGGCCTGGCCCGGAGGCAGGCGACAGCCTCGGAGCAGACTCATGTTCTGTACCCGGCCCCGCGGCCGGCGCCTGTCCTGATAGTTTGCGGACCAGAATATCCGAAATACCCAGAGCGCCCCTCGCAGCCAGACTTCGGGCTACCTCCTGATCAAAAAGCTCGGTATAGGTGCTCTCTCCCAGGCCTTTCTCGCTGAGGCCCGAATCCTCAATGGTCTCGCGCATCACATTCAGCAGATAGTTAAGGAACAGAGCCTCGAATTCCTTTGCCGCCGACCGCAGCCGGGCGGCATCGTCACCGGTCCCGCTTGCCTTCTTTTGCGCAGGCGACAGGGTCGAGCGGTCAAGAGCATCCATGCCCGCGTGGTTCAACAAGCGGGCAGCCAGCGCATCCTGCATCCCCGGCCTCCTTTCCGCGGTCGTGTCGATGTCAGAGACCACGTGTTCATCAGATAATCTCCAGCTCCGCCTGAAGTGCCCCCGACGCCTTGATTGCCTGGAGGATTGCGATGATGTCCCGCGGCGAAGCGCCGATCGAGTTCAACGCGCGCACGACCTCCTCGACGCTGGCTCCATCCCGAAGGGCTACCGCTTTGGCCTTCTCCTCCTGCGCTGCGACCGTCGTCTGGGGAACCACGGTCGTCTTGCCCCCTGACAGGGGGGCGGGCTGGGAAACGTCCAGGATGGTACCCACCTGGAGGGAAAGGCTCCCGTGAATGATCGAGACCGAGGAAATCTTCACTTCCTTGCCGAGGACAATGGTGCCGGTGCGTTCATTGAGCACGACACGGGCGGGGGAATCCACATCCATCCTGGCGTTTTCTACCAGGGCCATGAATTCCACGACACGATTGGTATACTCCTCGGGAACCTTGATCGAAATCGTGCGGCCGTCCCGAGCCGCAGCCACCTGCCTTCCGACCGAATCGTTGATTACGTGCTCGGCCCGGCTGGCGCTGGTGAAGTCGCTGTCGTGCAGCACGAGCGTCAGCTGGGTTTTGCCGACAAGGTCAACCTCCACTTCTTTTTCGACCAGTCCGCCATTGGGAATCCTCCCGACGGTAGGATGGTTGGTCTGCACCCGGCTTCCTCCGGCGCTCGCGCTGAAACCGCCGAGGGCGAGCTGTCCCTGGGCTACCACGTAGGTGTCGCTGTTGACCGCTTTGAGCGGCGTCATGATGAGCACGCCCCCCTGGATGTTCTCGGCATCGCCGATCGAACTGACCGTGACATCGATGCGGCTCCCCTTCCGTACAAAGGGGGGCAGGATCGCCGTGACCATCACCGCCGCAATGTTCTTGACCCGGATCTGGTCGGGTAAGACAGTGATGCCGCTTCGCTCGAGCATGTTCGTGAGCGTCTGAGTGGAAAAGAACGTCTGGCGCCGGTCCCCGGTGCCATTGAGGCCGACAACCAGTCCGTAACCCACAAGCTGGTTGTCACGCACTCCTTCAAATGACGCGATGTCTTTGATGCGGCTGGCGCCGGGCACCTGGGAATACAGGGCCGGAGACAGAAGGAGCACGAACAGAAAGCCGGTG
The DNA here is from genome assembly GCA_020072565.1 of Terriglobia bacterium. NCBI lineage: Bacteria > Pseudomonadati > Acidobacteriota > Terriglobia > Terriglobia bacterium. The sequence goes on along the minus strand of JAIQGI010000004.1, from coordinate 95,386 downwards.
GCACAAAAACGCTTCATGTCGCCCTCGTCCTAGAAGGGTAGAACCCCATTCAATATTCGATAAAGCCAGCCCGGTTTCAGGGGTTGACTCACAATCCCTCGGCCCTGTACCCGGATTTCCATCTGGGCAATTGCGCCGGAGGAGACTACGTTCCGGGCATTGATATCTTCGGGACGGACAATCCCGGTGAGGTAGATGGTCTGGTTCTCGTTGTTGAGGCGAACCTCCCGCACCCCTTCGATCAGGAGATAACCGTTGGGCAAAACTCCCTTAACACGGGCGGTGACCGTGGTCGTGAGCGTGGTGGCGCGTGTGGTCGAACCCGCACCTTTGAAAGTCGTGGTGCTCTTGCCGTTGACGGCGTTGGAGAGTTCTTTGATCTTCTTTTCGGCGCCGAACAGATTGCTGAATCCTACCTGGGCAGAGCTGTCTTTGTTGCTCGTCGCATCCGCGGCGGAGTTGGCCTGAGTGGCTTCGGAGACGACAATGGTCACCACATCGTTCACCTGGCGCGCCTTGAAGTCGCGGAACAGGTTCGAGTATGATCCCTGCCCCAGCCACAATGAACCATCGCCGGCCTGTTGGGCCGGAGCCCCCGCGTTCGCCTCGGCAACGTAGCTGCCCAGGCTGCCGGCAGCGGTCGTCCGCACCGTCTTCGGCCCACAAGCTGCCGCCAGGATTGCAAGGAGTAAAACCGACAAGAACCGGCAACGAAGCTTTCCACAATCTGAATACATGCTCACCCCCTAATTCGCGACCCGCACTTCGCCCTGGCCCGTAACCACGGCCGTAATCGCACGATCGGAATCGATGTTCCTGACCTTGACCCGGTCTCCCAACTTGCCGCTCTGGAGGGCGCGTGCGAGAGTCGTGACGCTGATGCCGTTGATCTGCACCAGCAGTCTCACCGTCTCTCCGCTGCGAACAAGCCTGACCTCATCCACCCAGTTCCGGCTGAGAAGTTCTCCCGGCCCGAGCGCGCGTTTGGCCGTCTTACCCACCGCTTCGGCAAAGGTGCGGATATAGTCGGCGCGCGGGTCCGCGATTTCGCACATGACTTCCCGGAGGTCGTCGGCCTTCAGCACACTTCGATACGGTACCGGTTTCGCCACCTGGACTACCTGAGCGCGCACGCGCACATCCGCCTTGACCCAAAAGGTCCGGATGGGCTGTCCATCGAAGACCGCCTCGACAGACAGCAGCGTGCTTCTGAAATTCGCGGGCGTCCCCCGGCTGGCGACACGCAGCTGAATATCGACCTGGGGCAGCGCGATCATCTTCAGGTTGTCGATGGCGCGGACCTCGATTTCATCCTCCCGCCACGGAGTTACCGAGGCCAGATGTGCCTTCACGACGGCGGCGATTTCCCCGGCCTCCGCCGTGCGCGTCGCGATGGAGACCCGGGTGAAGTCAGCCCCGGTCATCAGAACATCATCAGGATTCGGGATCTCACTCCGGATCAGGGAAAGGACTTCCAAGCGGCTCAAAACACGCACATCCTTGATGGAGCCCAGCGGCATCCGGGCCAACTGCGTGACGAGCGTTTCCTCTGCCCCACTCAGGTCGGCGATGTCGGCAAGGACCAGCGCGGTGCTCTTCACCGTCGCCTGCGGCCGCAATCGCACGGTGCAGGACGCGGCAGGCGCATTTGCTGAAACGATCCGAACACAGGCCAGGAGCGCAAATAGAGCGGCGCCAGCGGCCAGCAAGCTTCGAACTCTCCCCTCAACCACGGGACGGCAGAACACAGTTTCAGGCAGCAAGGGACGAGCCGGAAGCCGCCGAGACGCGCTCGACGGGCTCCCCGGGCCCGATGGGAATAGAGTGTTGAAGTGACCATCTCTCCGGCCACAGCTTGCGCCAGAGGCAGTCCGAATCGATGGTCGGAGTGCAGAACAGGCAGGGCGTGGTCCGAGGAGAGGGTTCGGAGCTTGCATGGTTCCGGCTTTTACCTCACGACATTGTTAGCTTGAGAGAACATTTCATCAGCGGTCCGGATGACCTTGGAGTTCGCTTCGTAAGCCCGCTGGCTCACGATCATGGCGACCATCTCTTGCACGACGCTCACATTGGATTGTTCAATGAAACCGGAGAGCAGTGTCCCCAGCCCGTCCTCGCCGGGTGTGCCCGTGATGGCGTCACCCGATGCCTGGGTCGGGGTAAAAAGGTTTTTGCCGAGGCTTTGGAGCCCGGCAGGATTCTGAAAAAGTGCGATCTCGATCTTGCCGACCTGTTGCGGCTGCGTCTGGCCCGCCTGGACGACGGAGACGGTGCCATCCGCCCCGATCATGATGCCAACCTGATCCTGCGGAATGGTGATCTGGGGATCGAGCAGATCGCCATCGGAGGTGACGAGCGAACCCTCTCGATTCATGTGAAAATTGCCGTTGCGCGTATAGGCCAGCTGGCCGTTTGGCAGACGCACCTGGAAAAATCCCTGTCCCTCGATGACCAGATCGAGAGGGTTGTTGGTAGACGAAAAGTCTCCCTGGGTGAATATCATCTCCGTGGCGACCGGCTTGGTTCCAAGCCCGATCTGCAAGCCGACCGGAATCTCCGTACTGGCGGTATTCGACGTGCCTGCGTTGCGGACGTCCTGATACAGCAGGTCCTGAAACTGGGTCCGGCGCTGCTTGAAGCCGCCGGTATTGACGTTGGCAAGATTGTGCGCAATTGTGTCGATGTTGAGCTGTTGCGCTTCCATTCCGCTCGCGGCGGTGTACAGGGCACGTAACATAGGTTCTCCTAGCGTGAGAGTCTTTCGATCGCCTTGGCGTCCATATCGTTAAACATCAGGCTGATGCTCTTCTGAATGGCCTCAAAATGGCGCAGAATCTCCACCATGCGCACGGTAGCCAGCACCGGATTGACATTCGACTGCTCCTGATACCCTTGTCTGACAGTCACTCCCGACGCAGGCCTGGCAACCAGGTCGCGTTGGGCAGGCACGAACAGCGAGCTGCCTTCGCTGAGAAGCGAGGCCGGATTGTCGAAGGATGCGAGTTTGAGACGGTCGGTGCGCGTGCCGTCGACGAGGATCTCGCCGTCCTCGTTGATGTTCACTTTCCCGGGACTGAGTACGATGCGCCCGCGCTCGCCGAGGACGGGGAATCCCTCCGATGTACACAGCACCGATCTGGCGTCGGTGGTCAGATTGCCGTTGCGCGTATAGCGCAGGCCGCCTGGCGTCTCAACAGTCAGAAAGCCGTTGCCCGTGAGGGCCAGATCCAGGTCCCGGTCCGTTTTGACCAGATTACCACTGCTGAAATTCGTTGCGCTCTCGGTCAAGACGGCATTGTTGATGGCGGCATCGAGCGCCGGTGCGTCGGGCGATCCCAGCGCCAGGTTCAAGGCGGTAGAGAAGGACTTCTGTTCCTTGAACCCGGTTGTATTGACGTTGGCCAGGTTGTTCGCCAGCGTGTCCAGCGTATCCATCTGAGCCTTTAGTCCGGAGTAGGCTATATATATGCCGCTATGCACGTCTCATCTCCTGTGCTCCCCGCCGGAAGCCGCGTCTTATCGGTGTCGCCACCAGAGCAGTAGCAAATTCCGTGCCATGGGTCTGAATCCCGAAATCGCCTGTTTTCACTGCCATTCGCCATCGCCCGGGCCGGAAAAGCGTCAAGGTTCCGACAGGAACTGGCAGAATTTTCCTACCCGGCTGGGCAACTTTGGAATATGCACGCTCGCCTGCAGATCCGGTCAGGGCTGCCGCGCTCCGTAGCTCACGTCCCGATCCGGCAGTCCTATGCCCGCGCATATCCTCTGAGCACGCCATGAGCCGGTTCCGTCGGGGTCTTGGCATCTACATACTTGCGCAGGCTCAAGATCAGCTCCGCCTCACCCCGGGGCATATTAAGGCGGCGGGCGATCTCGTCGACGGCAACGCCTTTGCGGGCGAGCGTTAGAACCTGATGCCTGCGTTCCAAGGGAGGCGGCACATCCGACGAGGGCACCGACAGGTCAAGCACCTTTTCCTCGACGTCATTGAGGTCGCGGCAGAGCCTGCGATAGATATCCGCCTGCAATTCAACCACCTGGGCCAAATCCTCGGAAACCCGTGCCACCTCTTCACTGAGGGCTTGAAAGCGACGCCGCCAGTGGCGCTGCAGGAGGTAGTACCCGCCTGCCGAGAGCAGTGCTGCCGCACTGAGCAGGCAAAGAAAACCGTCAAGCCAGTTCATAGATACCTCGGACCGCCCGTAGCGCGCCTCATGCGGGCGTGCGGCCGGGCAGCGTAGGAATCATGGTCTGCACTTCCGCAGCCATTCTGTTCAATGCCTGAGCCGTCAGCTTCAAATACGCAGCCGACAACTCGTGTTCCAGGATCAACGACTTGTCTTTTCGGAAACCCACTTCGAGGGCCACCATCATGGCGTCGGCCAGCGACGCGATGGCAGCCAGCCGGCAGTAGCCGGGCGCCTTGGCGAATTCGTGATGGTAAAGGATGCCTTCGACCAGCTGCGGAGGGAAATTCCATTTCAACGCCAGCAGTGCACCGAGGTCGGCATGTGAGAATCCGAAGGCCTGGAGCTCCGCTTCGCAGAAGTCGATCTGGCCACGATAGACATCGTTCAGAATCTCATGGTAGAGATGGCTCTGGTTCTTCAACATCACCATTTTCCCCATGTCGTGGAGCAAGCCGCAGGTGAAAGCCTCTTCCAGCACCGGATACCCGGTGTGCGCAGCAATGGCTTTGGCAGCAACCGCGGCCCCCCAGGAGTGCTCCCAGAACAATCTGGTCGTGAGGTCCCGGGCTGCTGCCGGGCCCATATGAAAGATCTGCTGCACCGACGCGGCGACAATGACGGAGCGGACCGTATCCAATCCCAGGATCGTAATCGCATGGGAGAGGGTGGAAACCTCCCTTTCGAAGCAGAACATCGCAGAGTTGACGATCTTCAGAATGCGCGCCGTCAAGGCCTGATCCTTGGCGATAACCGCTTGGAGCGCCCGCACGCTGACATCGGGATTGTCAATCAGTTGCATGGCGGTCATGGCATTGCCGGGAAACGCAGGCAGATCGCCGGCCTTTCGGGCGATCTCCTGGAGATTCAGCACCGATGTTTGTGTGGTGAAATTCTGGGTTTTTGACGACATCCCCGACTCCTGCCCCTGTGATGGGAGGGTCTTTAGTCCAGCCATTCCGGGATGGCGGCTTTACTCACGCCGGCTTCAGGGTATGGGATTGGTTTTCCACCGGCAGGCTCGGGCTGCAGCCCGCCCGCGCCGCACGGGTTTCCCATGATCGCGAGAACCATGGCGGCATCCTCCTACCCTAGCGACCGGATCCGGTCCGCAGTGCTCTCCACCTCAAGAACTTTCACCCCGTAATTGCCGTCGACCATGACCACCTCGCCTCGCGCAATCGGCTTTTCGTTGACGAGGACGGTGACAGGATCGTTGACCCCTTTTTCCAGTTCAATTACGGATCCGACACCAAGCTTGAGGATGTCGCGCAGTGGCAGCTGGGTCTCGCCGAATGAAACAGCAACTTCGAGCTCCACGTCGAGAATCAGGTCGATGTTCCATCGGGCCTGCGGCTTCTTGCCGGAGCCATTGGCGCCTCCGGGCAGGACACCGGACGCCGCCGATGTCTCATAATGAGGGAGCTGAGCATTAAGAGACGCCAGCAAGTCGCTATGCACAAGCAGCCGGATCTGGGAATCAGGGTGGCTTTCCACTCTCAGCTGAAGGGTAAGGCCGATGGCACTCGAGTAAGAGTCTGCCAGCGTCAGTAGCGCATCGTTGTGTCCGTCCGGAGGGACGGGCGTGGGTGCAGTGGCATGGATCGCCAGACCGCATGACTGCGCAAAACTCTTGCCGGCCGCTTCCAAACCGCCGGCAAAAAACTTCAGACAGGCATCCAGGGTCTCGGGCGCAATCGCCGTGTCCTCCGTACGCTCCCTGCCTGAAAGCAGCCCTCCGAGCCGGGCCAGATCTGTCTGGACCATGACGAGCAGTACGCAGCCGCTGATACCGGAGTCGAATCGGGTCTCCATGCCGGTCACGGCGGCTTTTAACAGCGTTCGCAAGGGAGTCGGCTCAATCGAGATGCAGGCCGCCATCGCCGAACTATGCAACGCGCTCCGGGCCGCCTCGGAAAAGCCCGCGGCCAGGGAGAGCGCCAGCGGCTCAAGAACTTTCTCTTGATCGGTCAGGTTGTAGAGCTTGGAGTTATTCACGAGTACACCTCAGGAAACATATCTGTGGGAAATCTCAAATGCGCGCTTGCCTCGGCTCATGACGAGCCGTCCATAGAACTTGGGCACGCCGCCGACGTTGAGCTGGATCGGGTCGCCCACCGCATGATTGAGCTGGATGACATCGCCTACACCCATGCTGAGGAGGTCTTCGACTACGAGCGCATGATCATGGATCTCGCTGGCCAGAGTTATGCGGGCGCTGCGCAGAATCTCGCTGATTCTCTCCGTCTCGCTCCCCTCCGAGTCAGGGCGACGGGTTCGCCGCTGCTGATCGAAAATCGCCCGGTTGCTCTTCAGTATCACGGAAGGTATGCACAGGTTGAGCCTCCCGGAGTTCTCGCCCACCTTGATTTCAAAACCGATGGCGACCACCGCCTCGCCGGGAGCGACGAGCTGCAGCATCTGCGGTTTGGTCTCCGTCGCTGCCAGCTGCGGATTCACCTCCAGAATCGGGCGCCAGGCTTCCTTCAGGTCGCGGAGCGCCAGCTTGATGATTCCTTCAACGACCTGCGTTTCGATTTCGGTGAGGGTTCGATTTTCCGCGGCCGGCTTCCCAGACCCGCCCAACAACATGTCGATGATCGGGAAAACCAGAGGAGGGCTGAGCTCCATGGCGAGGTTGCCGTGCAACGGGTGCAGCGAGAGCGCGCACAGGAGGGTGGGATCCGCCACGAGCTTGATGAATTCCAGGTAGGAAATCTGGTTGACCGAGTTCAGGGAGACCTCTGCCAGGGTACGGAGGTAGGCTGAGAGGGAGGAGGAGTATTGGCGCGCGAAGTTTGTGTGGAGCTGGTGAATGGAGCGAATCTGATCTTTGGCAATGCGATCGGACCGGCAAAAGTCATATTTGGAGACATTGCGCTCCACTACACTCCCCTTGTCGGTGGAATCCTCCAGCGCAGCCCCTTCCGAGGACATGGTCGAAAACAGCGCGTTGATTTCGTCTTGAGAGAGTATCTTCTCCATGCGCGGCTCCCTAAGCGTTGTCGTCCTGCTTGATTTTGCGCAGCTTGTTCCGCAATCGAAGCATTGCCTTGGTATGAAGCTGCGAGACGCGCGACTCGTTGACGCCCAGGACCTTGCCGATCTCCTTCATCGTGAGCTCGTCGTAGTAGTAGAGGGACACGACGAGTCTCTCCTTCTTCGGCAGGGCATCGATGGCACCCGAAAGCAGATTGCGGATCTCCGATTTGTGAAAGACGAAGAACGGGTCCAACTGCGGCGCGTCGGGGACGTACTTGATCAGTGGCTCGCTGTTGCGATCGTCCTCCTGCGATGCCATTTCATGAAAGCTCCCCAGGTTGAGTCCTTTGATCTGGTCCACGAGTTCAAAGAATTCTTCCAGCGTGATGCCCAACTCGTCGCAGACTTCTTTGTCCGAAGCGGGGCGTCCAAGACGCTGCTCGAGCTCTTTGTAGACTTTCTCAAGGTCTTTGCTGCGCTTGCGCAGCGACCGCGGCGCCCAGTCGAGGTTTCTCAAGCTGTCGAGAATGGCCCCCTTGACGCGCAGTTCGGCATAGGTCTTGAATTTTACACCACGCCCGGGATCGAACTTCTCGACGGCGTCGAGCAGGCCCAGGACACCCGCACTTACCAGATCGTTGAGTTCCACATGGGACGGGAGTTTGGCTGAGATCCGGTGCGCGATGTACTTGATCTGCGGCAGATGCTCCAGGATCAGCGCATCACGGCTCGCATCGTGTCGGATTGCCGCCTCGTAGGCTTTCACCTGACGTGCTGCTTCATGCATGGCATTTCCTCTGATGGGCAAGGCGTTGCCGCCATCGGCCGCCTTGCAGGCTATTCAAGGTTTAGAAACGTATATCCGCATTCGAGAAGACTTCAGTTGATCCAATGGTTGAGAAGCTTTTCCCACACAAACGTCTGCGCCGCCCCGGCGGATTCACTCTGCAGGGCAATCGCATGCGCAAGCTTTCGGAAGCACCGGCTGGCCGGGGCGCTCGGGTAGGAGTCTGTGACCAGAACCTGGCTGCGGACCGCCTTCACCACGTGCGGATCGCGCTCGACATGTCCCATATAGATCACCTCGCGGTTCAGGAATCTCCTGACCACGGAGTTGATCTGGCGAAATACATCCCGCGATTCGTCTTCGTCGGAAACCGAATTGATGAGAACCCGGATCGTCTTGCCCGGTTCCTCCGCCAGGATGATCTTTATGACAGCGTAAGCATCCACGATGGCAGTCGGCTCCGGTGAGCTGACCACCAAAACCTCGGGCGCGGCCAACAGGAAGTGGAGAACGTTGCTCGAAATGCCGGCTGCCGTGTCGATGAGGAGGTAATCCGCATCTCCTTCCAATTCGGTGAAACTCTGCACCAGATAGTTCCTCTGTTCGAGCGTCAGCTCCGACAGACACTGCAGCCCGGAGCTGGCCGGGATGACTCGAATGCCGTTCGGGCCTTCGACCATGATCTCCGTCAGCGTCTTTTTGCCGTACAACACATGGCCCAGGTGGAAGCGAGGGTTCAGACCCAGCAGAACATCGATGTTGGCGAGCCCGAAATCGGCATCCAAAACCACAACCCGCTTCCCCATCTCGGTCAGGCCGGCCGCGAGGTTCGCCACCACGTTGGTCTTCCCCACCCCGCCCTTGCCGCTGGTCACGGCCAGAATCCTGGTTTGGCAGCCCGGGCGTCGGCTGCGGTTAGCGGGTCTGCCCCGGGACAGGTCGGGCACGGCGGCGGGTTTATCTGCCTCGCTGCTCACGGTAGTGCTGGGACAATTCAGCTTGCGCATGCTCTTCAAGTGATGCTCCGAATCAATGGGCGTTGAGAACGATGTCCACGATCTGATCGCCGCGCACGGCATGGAGATCTTCGGGGACCCGCTGGCCGTCCGCAATGTAGGACAGGGGCTTCTGCGTGCGGACCAGTTCGTTGAAAATCGGCCCGAAGGTCGACGTTTCATCCAGCTTGGTAAAAAGCAAACAGTCGGGATTACAGACTCCGAAGCGATCGACGATCTCTCTCATGTCGAGGGGCTTGGTCGTCGCACTGAGCACGAGGTGGCGCTCGATCTCAGTCGACCGCTGCAGGAGTTGCATCAGGTCCTGCACCGCCGCCAGGTCGCGCTGGCTGCGTCCGGTGGTATCAATGAGGATGAAATCGCGCTGGGTGTGCTCGCGGATCGCTTGCGGCAGGTCGGAAGTCTGTGCCACAACACGGAACGGCAGGCCCGTGAGTCCTGCATAGGTCTTCAGTTGCTCGACGGCGCCGATGCGGTAGGTGTCTGTGGTCAGCAAGACGACTTTTTTCTTTTTTTCCAGCGCGAGGCATGCAGCCAGCTTTGCCGCCGCCGTGGTCTTGCCGACACCGGTGGGTCCCACAAAAGCAACCACTTTCCTGGACGGCAGCCCGTCGCCCGCAGCATCCGTACGAATCAGCCCCCGGGCAACATCGGTCACGGCCTTGGCAAGGGCAGGTTTCTGACCGCGTTCCTCGGGGGCAAGATTCAGCTGGGCCTCGTCGAGCAGTTTGTAGGCCAGCCACTCGTCGACCTCATTTGTCACCAGCGCCTGGTAGAGCTCATAAGCCGCCGCATCGGAGAACAGAGAGGCGGAAGGGATCGTCGGTCGAGCCAGTGAGTACAAGGCACGGCGCATTTCACTGTATTCTTTGTCAACCTTCGGCCCTGGTAGCCGGTGCTGAGCCTCCAGCGCCGCGGCGCCTGCCTGGGCGGCATCCTGATGAGTCGGGGCGAACAGATCGGCATCAGAATCGCTTCCAGTGTCGATGGCAGCCACAACCTCGACACCCGGCTTTGCGCGGAACCATGATGAGGACCGGGCGGGGGCCTCTTTGGTGGACAGGATCAGCCCATCGCTGCCGAACTCTTCCTTGACGCTTCGGAGGGCCTCTGCCATTGTCCTGGCATAGAAAGTCTTTATCTTCATCCTAGCTCACCATTCCTACCGAAGTGACGCGGACATTGGGCGGGATCTCGTTGTGTGACAGAATCGTGGCAGCCGGCAGGTAGCGCTCGATCAGCTGACGGACATACATGCGGACATTTGCCGAGCACAACAGAATGGGATTCTTGCTGCCGGCAACCGACTCCACGGTGCGTCGGATGCGCTGCATGAAGTCCTTGGCCAGCCGCGGCTCCAGCGCCAGATATGAGCCCTGTTCCGTGTGCACAATCGCATCTGCAATGCTCTTCTCGATTTCCGGGCTCACGGTGAAGACGATCAGATCGTTCTGTTCATTCTGGTACTGCCTGCAGATCGAGCGCGCCAGGGCCTGCCGGCAGTACTCTGTCAGGATATTGACGTTCTTGGTCATCGAGGCGTAATCGGCAAGCGTCTCGAAAATGCTCACAGCATCACGTATCGAGACGCGCTCCTTAAGTAGGTTCTGCAGGACTTTCTGAACTTCTCCGATCGAAAGCACCTTGGGCACCAGCTCTTCAACGACCTTGGGATGAGTTTCAGCGACCGCATCAAGGAGCGTTTTCGTTTCCTGCCGACCGAGCAGTTCATGTGCATGCGACTTGATAATCTCGGAGAGATGGGTCGCGAGAACCGTCGTGGGATCCACCACCGTGTAGCCGGCAAGCTGGGCCCGTTCGCGTTCCGCAGGCTTGATCCAGCGCGCTTCGAGTCCGAACGCAGGCTCCATAGTGGCCGTACCGCCGATGTCCTCATGCGCCGTGCCGGGATTGATCGCCAGACAGTGCTCCGGGAGCAATTCGCCGCGGGCAATCTCAACCCCCTTGAGCAGGATCGTGTAGGCGCGCGGTTCGAGCTGGAGGTTGTCGGTAATATGGATGGGCGGCACTACCACTCCCAGGTCAAGTGCGATCTGTCTGCGGATGGATTTGATGCGATTGAGGAAGTCGCCGCCCTGGTTGGCGTCGACATAGCGGATCAGAGCATAGCCGACTTCAAGGCCAAGAGGATCGACCTTGAGGAGTCGTTCGATGCGCTCCTTGGGCTTGTCCGCTTCTGCCTTCTCCGCCTTCTCCTTGTCGAAGATGAGTTGCTCACCGTCGCGGAGCCTCTTGGTCCGGTAAGCCATGAACCCCGCCAGTCCCGAAAGGAGGAAGAAAGGAAAAGACGGCAATCCCGGGATCAGCCCGAAGAAAAACAGGAAGCCGGAGCTGATGGCCACGGGCACGGGATTCTTGAACAGCTGGTGGACCACGTCTTCGCCCAGGTTCGACTCTGCGGCCGCCCGCGTGGTGATAATGCCCCCAGCAACCGATATGAGCAGCGAGGGGATGGCAGTGACCAGGCCGTCGCCGATGGTCAAAATGGTGAAACGCCTGGCCGCGTCCGCCAAAGGCATGTCGAACTGAAAGACTCCGATGAGCAGGCCACCCACGATGTTAATGGTGAGAATCAGCCCGCTTGCGATCGCGTCACGGCTGGTAAACCGGATGGCGCCATCCATGGCCCCATAAAACTCGGCCTCGTCGGCGATCAGCTCCCGCCGTAGGCGCGCTTCCCTCTCGTCGATGAGCCCCGCGTTCAAATCGGCGTCGATGCTCATCTGCTTGCCCGGCATGGCATCGAGTGTGAATCTGGCCGTAACCTCGGAGATGCGCACGGCGCCGTGATTGATCACTATGTATTGAATACCTATGAGAACCAGGAAGACTACGATGCCGACCAGATAGTTGCCGCCGACAACAAACTGGCCGAAGGCCTGGATTACCCGGCCCGCAGCATCCTCACCTTCCGAGCCGTGGAGCAGTATGAGACGGGTCGATGCCACGTTCAGCGCGAGCCGGAACAGAGTGATGATCAAAAGCAGGGAGGGAAAAACTGAAAAATTCACCGGCTGGAGTATATACATTGAAACCAGCACGACGATGATCGACACGGTGATGTTGAGGCTGATCAGCATGTCCAGAAGCAGGCGCGGCACAGGCAAGATCATCAGCAGCAGGATTCCCATCACCGAAATCGGGATGACCAGATGCACTTTGCCCAGGAGTTGGGGAATGTCTTGCTTCTGCGCGATGCTCGTCACCTTCACGTTCCTCCGGGCTCAAACTCCTTTGGTCTGATACAGGTCAGGCAACTTCCATGCCACGGTTTCCGCATCAACCGGTTGTTTGAGAGGAAACGGGAGCGAGTGTGGAGAGACTCAGGAAAGGGAGGTGAGACTATCCCCGCCATTTGTTGCGTGTCTTATAGATATAGGCCAGAATCTCAGCGACCGCTTTGTACAGGGAAACGGGAATGTAGGCACCAACCTCGACGGTTTTATACAGCGTCTGGGCCAGCGTGCGGTTCTCGACCATGGGAATGTCGTGTTTTTGTGCCAATTCTTTTATTTTGATCGCCAAAAATCCGACACCCTTGGCGACCACCTGCGGCGCCTCCATCTCCTCCAGTTTATAGGAGAGCGCCACGGCGTAGTGTGTAGGATTGGTAATGACCACGTCTGCGTCGGGCACGGCAGCCATCATGCGCTTGCGCGCCATCTCCCGCTGGATGCGCCGGATGCGCCCGCGGGTAAACGGATCGCCTTCCGTCTCTTTGAACTCGTCCTTGACTTCCTGTTTCGTCATCTTCAGTTGCTCGAGGAACTGATATCGCTGGAAGGCGTAGTCGGCTATGGCCAGGAGCAAGAGAAAGATGCCGACCCTGAGGCAGACCTGATAGCAGATCAGGCCGGTCCAGTAGAGAAGCTGCTTTACGTCCATCAAAACCAGGCGCGGGTAGAGGGGGAGGTACTGCATGATAACCTGATAGCTGAGATACGTGATCACAATCACCAGCGCCAGGCTCTTGACCAGCTCCATGGCCCCGTTCTTGGAGAAGATACGTGAGAGTCCGTTGGTGGGCATCAATTTTTCGAAGTGAAATCCGAGTTGGTGCCAGGAAAAGGTCGTTCCGCTCTGCACGAGGTTCGCGGCCACACCGAGGACGCCGACAACCATCATCAGCGGCAAGACCAGCAAGCCCATCCTCAGCAAGGCTTCGTGCGCGAGGGCACGAACATAGGTGATGGAGAAATCCGGCGGCGGGGTGATCCGCAGGAATTCGCTCAGTTGCCCCTGCAGATCCTGGAGCATTCGATTGCCTGCGAATGAAAGGAAGAGGAGTCCGCCCATGAGAATTACCGCAGCAGGCACCTCGCGGCTGCGCGCGGTCTGGCCCTTCTCGCGCGCCTTTTGCAAACGCCGGATTGTGGGCTTCTCTGTCCTGCCGTCTCTCTGAGCCATGGGTCACATCACCTCATGTGGTGCACGAGGCCCATCAGGTCGCGCGACAGCTGGAAAAACGATTCACCCAGAAAGGTGGGAAGAAAGTAGAAGGCAATGCTCAAGCCGGCCAGGCCGACCAGAGTTTTTACCGGCATGCCGACAATGAGAATGTTGATCTGCGGCGCAGCCCGTCCGATCATGCCGATGACGACATCGGAAATTGCGGTTACGGCCACCACCGGTCCTGCAATCCGCAGACCGGAGACAAAGATCTGTCCGCTGAGCCTGAGGACCTCCTCCACCAGCGGGCCCTTCAACTGCACTCCACCCGCGGGCAGGTATTGCAGGCTCTCGCTGATGGCCTGGAAAAACCAGTGGTGACCGTTGACAAGCAGAAACAGCGTCAGGCCGATGAAGTTGTTCAGGATGGAGATGACCGAGGTTTCGACCGCACTCTGCGGGTCGATGACATTGATGAGAGAAAATCCAAGCTGGAAGCCGATGATCTGGCCCGCGAGCTGAAGCCCGCCGAATATGAAGGAGGCAGTCAGCCCCAACACCATTCCGATCAGCGCCTCTCCAAGCGCAGCAGCAATTACCTGCACCATACCGAATTCAGAAGGAATCAAAGACTGAGGCACCATTGGAGCCAGCGTCAGCGCCACGATCAGGGGGAGGATTACTTTGATCTGCGCCGGGAATGCGCTGCTGCTGTAAAACGGTGCAAAGACCATGATCCCCGCGACCCGAAACAACACGATCACAAAGCTCATGATCTGCGGAATGGAAAACGAAATCGAAAACATCATGCATCCCGAGTGTCAGTGATCCTTGAAGGGTTGTGAGTGATGAGTGGCAAGTGCAGAGTATCAGGTCTTCTCACCCCTTCACCCTATTCAATACGCATCACTCATGACTCATCACTAGCTTTAGAGTGCGAATTTTTCCAGATGTCCGAGAAGTTGGACGGAAAAACTGATCAGGAGATGCATGACCCAGGGAAGCAGGAGGAGAAAAACCAGGAACACGGCCAGCATTCTGGGAATGAGCGACAACGTCATGTCCTGAATGGAAGTAACGACCTGGACAATGCTCACCGCGACTCCCACAACCAGCGACACCAGCAATAGCGGTCCGCTCACGAACAGTGTGATCTGAAGCGTGTCCCTGGCCAACTTCATAACGAGATCCTGGCTCATGTTTTTTCCCGGCTAATAAAAGCTTTTCACTAAAGATCCGATGACGAGGTTCCACCCATCCACCATCACAAACAGCAGTATCTTGAAGGGGGTGGAAATCATCGCCGGAGGCAGCTGCATCATGCCCATGGAAAGCAGGACCGATGCCACAACCATATCAATGACCAGAAACGGAATGAAAAGCACAAAACCGATCTGGAAAGCGGTCTTGAGCTCCGAGATCATGTAGCTCGGGATCAACACGCGCATGGGAATGTCCTGGCTCCTCTGCGGGCGGGGCTCTTTGGCAATGTTCAGAAACAGGAGCAGATCCTTCTCCCGCGTATAGCGCAGCATGAACTCACGCAGCGGCACGCAAGCCTGGTCGAGCGCCTGCATCTCGGTAAGCTGGCCTTTAATCATCGGCTGGAGGGCTTCGCGATTTATCCTTTCGCCGACGGGCTGCATGATAAAAAAGGTCAGAAACAACGACAGACCGATGATGATCTGGTTGGGCGGCATGGTCTGGGTACCGAGCGCCTGGCGTAAGAAGTGGGAAACGATGACGATGCGCGTGAAAGAAGTTACAGAGACAAGAATGGCAGGAACCAGTGACAGAATGGTAAGGAGGGCCAGTATCTGCAGGGGCAGCGTGAGGCCATTTCCATTGGATCCTCCACCGATGCGCAGCTCGATCCCGGAGAAGTTCTTGTCCTGGGCCGCGGGTGCGGCATGAGCGGCAGCAGCCAGCGCAAGCAGGACCAAAACCACGAGGATCGCCACCTTTGTTTTCATTGCAATGTCCAGGTCAAGGCAGATTCCGGCGGTTCGCCGGCAGCTGCTCTCGCGTCAGCCTTCCAGCGCCTTGCGCAGTTGCTGCATTTTGCCGCGAATATCAGGGGGAAGCTCCTGCCGCACAGCGGGGCGGGCAGGAGGAGATTTCTTTTCCAGTTCATAGAGGTTGCGGAAATTGCCGGCCTGGTGTGCAGGAACTTCGGCCTCTGCCTGCCCCGAGGGGCTGAGGGAGTCGGGCACGGCGGCATCCGGCAGCGACGTCAGCAGCGTGATGTGGCCGGGAGTGCTGGCCAGAAGGAACTTTTTGGCCCCAGCCTGCATCATCACAATGCTCCTCTTATCTCCAAGGGGAAGCGTCTCTATGAGCCGCAGGAGGCGTTCGTTGGGACGCTTCACGACATACTGTGGTGCAAATCTGCGGAATAGCAGGTAGCCTGCCAGAATCAGACATATGACCAGGCCCACCCCCCCGACAGTCTTGACCAGCTCTGCCCATCCTGAGCCCGGAATAGAAGCCAGGGCCGCCGTTGCCACAGGCTCGGCCTGAGTGTTCGCTGGGGGCGCGAGGGGCGGAGTTGCGGGCGCGGGCTGCTCTGTCGGGGCTGGAACGGCCGGCTCTGACGAAGCAGGGGCATCCGATTTGGTCACCGCGGGAACAGCCGGTTTTGGCCGGGATGCGTTAGCCCGCTGAGCCGGACGAGGTGGAGCCGGCTCCTCGGAAGTAGACCCGGCCTGTTCTCCCCGGGCTGATGCCGTGGACTCTGCCGGAACAGCCGCAGGATGCTCCGCCGAAGTCTGCGCGCCCGGCGTCGGCGCCGCGGCATCGGACGCCGGGGCCGGCGTCTTGGGTCGGGGCTTGGTTTTCTGTGCCAGCGCTGGAAAGCCGATGAGCATCCCGATAATCACGATAAGCGTCCCGAGACTTGCATAGATCGGAGACCGCTTCGGGAAACGGACCACTACGCCTGCATGCATGACTTCTCTCCTCCTAGGTTTGCACAAAGAAGTCCGTCAACCGGACTCCCGTCTTGCTTTCGATGTCGAGAATTTCGCCAAATGCGACGAGCTTTCCGTTGATATAGACGTCGATGTTCTCGCCGGCCGATTTGGGCACCTCCACAATCGATTCCGGCTTGAGCAGCAGGATTTCGCGCACTCTCATGCTTCGGCGCCCGACCTCGAGGGTGATGCGCATGGGAACATCGAGAACCTCGGAGAACTCTTCCAGTACACCTGCTGTGGTGCGGGCATCCGGACGGACCGGGCTTTCCGCCATTGGGTGGTACCTCCTTAGAGCTGCACAACGAAATCCAAAATGAAGACCTCCACTATCTTCCCCTTGGGTAGGATCGGGTTCACGCTCACCATGATTTCGTTGCGAATCCGGTCTTTTCCTTTGGGAGTGAGTACTTCGTCGGCGGTCTTTGTGCTGAGAAGCGAGAGGATCCTGTCCCGCGTTGCCGCGAGAATGACAGGGTCGTTTGCATACTCTTCTCCCGACTTGGGCTCATCAAGCCCCAGGCGAAACGTGACCTTGACGAAGCGCGTGGAGTCCACGTCGGCAAGATTGACGAGGAAGGAGTCCAGGCTCATGATCGACTTTATCCTGGCGGTTGGGCTGCCGCCTTCACCTTCGCCTTGCCTGCCGGCGGAGCCTTTGAAATATCTCGTTGCCAGAAAACCGCTGGCGGCAAGCAGAACGACGGCACCAATGATGATCCACAATCCCAGCTTGCTCTTTTTCTTGGCTTTCGGAACTGCTGCGTTTTCGCTTTCGGCCATCTCCCCTATTCTCCCATCGGCATAATGTGATTGACTGCCCCAAGCGCTAAAGCAAAGGCCATGCCAAAGGAACCCGTTACCGGAGGGACGGCGAGGCGGTGCGCCCGCAGGCGTGGGCGCAACAACTAAATGGCAGGCGTGGAATGGCTTTGCAGATAATGCCGAGAAGGCACTTAAGTGCGTCAGGCAATGTCGGAGGTGATCATTCAGTCACTGAAAGCCCAGGGTGTCAAAGCGGTCTCATCGGGTTGACAAATTCTTGACCCCGCAACCAGCGGGCCGGCTGCGAAAACGCTATCGCCCCCGGCCCGTTCGGCACAATAATTTAGACAATTCCGACTACCGCTTCAGGTTGATGGCTTCCTGGTAGAGCTCATCCGTCGTGGTAATGACGCGCGAGTTCGCCTGATATCCGCGCTGGGAGATGATCATGCCGGTAAACTGCTCGGCGATGTCCACATTGGAAAGCTCCAGGGCACTGCCGTTCACGGTTCCTCGCCCGCCGGTGCGCGCGACACCCACGGAAGGGGCACCGGATGAAAACGCCTCGACGAACGTGTTTCCTGTGAACTTCAACAGCCCTTCGGGATTGTTGAAGTTGGCGATGCCCAACTGCGCCAGCGGATGCACCTGGCCGTTGTCGTAGATCCCGCGGATCACGCCATCGGCGTCGATGGCCAAGTCCCGCAGAGAACTCGGAGCATATCCATCCTGTGTCACAGAGGATACGGCGGACGCTGCCGCGTTCCCCGTCAAACGAGGATTACCACTCGGGTCAAGCACCCCGAACGTAATATTCAAATTGGAGGCGCCATTGGCAAGCCCGGCAACCGCCAGGGTGGGATTGGTGGCGGGTGCGGTCAGGACGCCGGCGCTGTTGAAAGTGAGGTTTCCAGTACCGATCGATACAGGGGGGGCAGTGGCCAGGCCGCCCGTGTCCACTGCCGGGATCGTGGCATCCCATGACCAGTCTGTGGGACCGGTCTTCGTGAAGGTAAATGTCACTGTGTGCGCCGATCCCAGCGAGTCATAAACCTGAACCGCAGTGGCAAAGGTCGCGTTTGCTGCTGTCTGGCTGTCCAGATTGGCGGTGATGCCAAGGGTGGTGGTAGCCTGGGGAGGGAGACTTCGGTTCCCCTGGATGGTGATAGGTCCAAGGGGTGCACTTGGACTGATGACGCCGCCGGTGGCCATATATCCGGCGACTTTGAAACCTTCGCCGCTGACCAATTCGCCCATACCGTTGATTGAAAAGTTTCCCGCACGCGTGTAAGCATAGCCGGTGCCCGTGCTGACAATGAAAAACCCGTTGCCGCTCACGGCTGCGTCGGTGGAACGCCCGGTATTCATTATGGACCCCTGTGTGAACAGGGGTGAAACCCCGGCGCTGATGGCGCCTAATCCTGTCTGGATCGGGTTGCCGTCCGACGAGTACGATATGCCTCCCAGTAACTCCGCGAACATGGTTCTCGATCCCTTGAAGGCGGTCGTGTTGATGTTCGCCAGGTTGTTGCCGATGACGTTGATGGCCTGGGAATTCGCGCCGAGGCCGCTCAGAGCGGTATAGAACGAGGTTAGCATACGAGTTATCCTTTGGTCTAAGAATTCGTTTGAGGGTCTGTGCCGCTTGTCTTTCCATCCGTCGTGATCGCCGCCAGCTTGTTGATTCCATCCTTGATGGCGATTAGTTGCTCGAGCGAGCTAAAAGTAGCCAGTTGGGCCAGGAAGTCTTCATTCTTGACCGGCTCCATTGGATCCTGGTTCTTCAGTTGTGCTACCAGAAGTTGCAGAAATTCGTCCTTGCTGACATTCGGATCGGAGCCAGTACTTATTGCCTGCGTTTGGCCAGTCGCGGCTGACATCGATCCGATTGGCCAACCCACATTGTTTGAGGATACGACGCTCATCATGACCTCCCGTTGCTCCGTTGCGATATATGCAGCGATCCGGGACTACCGGTTCCTCTGGTGCCGAGAATCAGAAACCGAGGTCCGATTTTTCCGGGTGCGAATCGCCGCCCGCACCCTCTCCCTGTGCACGCCGCGTGCCAGTCTTATTGTCGCTGCGAGCCATCTGCTCCGGACGACAGATCTGCCATTGTTTTCATCATGTTGGAAGAGATGAGGCGCAGGTGTATCTCGTCCGGCGCACGCATGTGGGGTGAGCAAGTTTTGCCGGGTAGGAAAGCCCTGCATCACATGCCCCCTGCAGGACTCGCACATATTTGTTCACGACTATTCTCATTTCGCCCGCAGGGCGCTGCGATCGAAAATAATCGAGGAGAGATGTAAGAACACCTTGAGATCTCCTGGGACTTGACGGATGTGGCGGTAAAGGCTTCGTGACGTTTGGGTCGAAAGCGGGGCCCCGGCATTTCGGCGACCCGGGTCGGCGGCCTGTTACGGCGGAATCAAGCGATGGTGTGGAATGTACTGTGAGGGTTTAAAACCGCAATAGTCTGCGGATCCACGATGAGTTCCTCACCCGGCATCTCCAGCGGCTCGCCCGGCCAGACGGGGAGCCCGGACTCACCTTGCTGTCCGGAGCCGGAGCGCGACTCCTGATGCCCCGGCGACGTGTGCTGGGGCCAGAATCCTTCCTGGACCGCAACGTTTATGCGGTCGACTTTGAGCCCCTGATCCTGAAAGCTCTGCTGGAGCAGATGCAGATTGTGTTCCAGGTAGTCCCTCACGCTCGCGGATTCAGTAGTGATGGTAGCCAGGACGCCGGCTCCGGACGTCTCCGCCCTGATCTCCATCCGTCCGAGCGTGCCCGGTTTCAGCTGAACTCTGATGATATTCTCGCCATCGCGCAGCTGCATCTGGATGCGCTCGGCGAGCTGTGAGAGAAAATCAGGTCCCTGAGAAGGCCCGGATTGTCTCGGCGCCAGAAGCGCCGAGAGCGATTTGAGTTCTGCTGCGGCCGCCTGCTGAGGCCCCTGGGTTCCGGCAGTCCAGGACGTTGCGGTCATGGCTGCCCCGCGTTGAAAGGGCCGGAATGCCACATAGGCCTGTGTCTCGGATGCACTCGTGCGTATCGGCTGGCTGCAAAAAAGTGCACGCTGGCCATCTTGTGAATCCACAAACGCGGATTGGGCAGAATCGAGAGTCGCCAATGGGCGCGCGCCCGATTTGTCCTTGCCCGCTTGGGGAACATCAGGCTGCGCATCGGGAGGAACGCGATGCGAGCTTTCAGATTCGCTCTTGCCTTGCCGCGGATCGGCAAATACCTCAGGCGCTGCCGGAGCTGGAACTGCCGCGCGGCGAAGATCGGCCGGATGCTGGGGCGCTTGGGTCAGAATCCCGGCCTGCTCATTTGCCTGTCCGCGCCGCGGCGAGGGCCGGGTTTCTCTCGCGTTATCTCGACTCTCGAAACCGACAAGAGTGGTCTTGCCGTTCTCACAAAGACTGGGAGCCATGATATCCGGGCTGAAGGCCACGGCCCGAGTATTGGCGGCAATCGCAGTCTCTTCCGAGGAGGAACCCACCGGAGCGACGCCGGTCTGCGGTTGTAGCTCACCTGTTGCGGCCGCGTTTGCAGGCGCCTGTGGGCTGGGCGTCCCAGGGCGGCCTGGTGTGGGATTGACAGCGGGAGGGTCGATAGGAGCTGCAGGACCGGCTGCAGTCTCGGAAGGTGTCATGGAAAGAATGCCGGCGACATCCGTGACAGCCGGAGACGCCGAAACGAGATCGGGCTGCGGTGCCGCTTCCGCCGGCGCCGCTTCCGGCTGTGCAGGAACCTGCGATCTGGATGTGACGGTGCCAGCGGGCGCGGCAGTCGCAGGCG
The DNA here is from genome assembly GCA_020072565.1 of Terriglobia bacterium. Classification (NCBI taxonomy): domain Bacteria; kingdom Pseudomonadati; phylum Acidobacteriota; class Terriglobia; species Terriglobia bacterium. The sequence continues at coordinate 74,463 of JAIQGI010000004.1, read as the reverse complement.
GAGCGGGCAAGTCAAGCGGCACATCGGCATCGGTGGCCGGCACAAGAAGTGTGCTATACAGGTCGTCCTCGGTCGCATCCGGCAAGGCGACGGCTGGGACAGAACGGGTGCTGACGGAAGCCGTCAGTTTAGCCGGCGGCGGGGCAGAGCCTGCCCAGCCTGCTGTCCCGGGATCTTGCGCGGCATCCTCGATCTTGATGTCGACTGATGCGAGAGCCGGCTCGAATTCGCAACGGATGGGAGCCTGTTGAGGTTCGGGAGTCACCAGGGGAGACGGCAGCAGCGGTGCCGTTAAGCTTTCGCACAGGTGATCATTTTTCTTCTCCACGTCACTGGAAGCATTTTCTTTTCCCGCCTGTTTCTGTGGCCCGCCGGAAGCAGCCAATTGATCGATGACCTCCAAGAAGGTGCTGCCGCCATGCTCCTGCTCGGCTTCCGGCATCTGGCTCTCTCGGCCCGATATGGGTGCGGCGTTGTTCGGGAGGATGTCGATTCTCATGCTTCTACTCCGTGTGCGCGCGCAGCGGACATTATTGTTTGAGTGGGAAGCGGGTTACTACGATCTCATCGATCGCCTTCTGCTCTTCCCGTTCCAGAGAAACCACAAACTCTTTCTCCCTTTTGTTCCTGAGGTTCTCGATCATCTTTTTGTCTCGTGACGCCTCGATCATGATCTGCTTCTGCGCCTCCAGCTGTTTCTCGAGCTGCACGATCCGTTTCGCAGACTGTTCCAGCTCCTGCCCCAGGCGGTCGAGAAAGCGGTAATACCATGCGATCTCCCGGGAATCGCAATCCCCCAACTTCTTCAGTGCCAGCTCGGATAACGTCTGGGCCTGCCTCAGGTACAGTGATTCCCGGCCATCGAGCTCTGCCCGGAGCTTGGCACGGATGGTTGAGAATGCAGTGCGCTCCTTTTCCTCCAGGTTGCGCCGGTGCTGCAGCAGAGTTTCGAGACGGAACAAGAACTTCTTCATGTCAGCAGTCCTGCGTGATCTCGATAACCCTGGACATGGCACTCTCTGCGCTCGCGTGCTCGTCGTAGCGCTGCTTGAGAAAGGCGTTGACATGATCAATCTTTTTGAGCGCGATATCGATTTTGGGGTTGCTGCCTTTCACATAGGCGCCGATGTTAATCATGTCCTCAGCCTTCTGATAGGTTGAGATCAGCTCCCGGATTTTGCCGGTTTTCTCGTTGTAAGGTGCCGGGACGAGGTCGGGCATCAATCGGCTGACGCTGGCGAGGACGTCGATGCAAGGGTAGTGGTTACGCCAGGCGAGCTCCCGCGACAGCACGACGTGGCCGTCGAGAAGCGAGCGCATGGCATCCGCCACGGGATCGTTCATGTCATCCCCCTCGACGAGGACGGTGTAGAAACCGGTGATGCTGCCGCCGGAGAGGAAGTTGCCGGCACGCTCGACCAGTCTGGGCAGGAGCGCGAACACAGACGGGGTATAGCCTTTTGAGGATGGAGGCTCGCCGGCTGCCAGACCCACTTCCCGCTGGGCCATGGCGAAGCGCGTGATCGAATCCATCATGAGCAGCACGTGCTTACCCTGGTCGCGGAAATACTCGGCTAGTGTGGCTGCCATCAGGGCGGCACGAATCCGCAATAACGGGGGCTGATCCGAGGTGGAGACAACGACGACCGAGCGGCGCAGCCCCTCCTCTCCCAGATCTTTCTCGATGAACCCGCGGACTTCCCTGCCACGCTCGCCCACGAGGCTGATCACATTGACATCGGCGGATGTGTACCGGGCCATCATCCCCAGCAGCGTGCTTTTGCCGACACCGCTGCCTCCGAAAATTCCGATGCGCTGGCCTTTCCCGCAGGTGAGCAGACCATCGATCGCCCGAACGCCGGTCCCCAAAATGCTCTCGATGTTCTTGCGTTGCAGCGGATTGGTACCGTTCGGTTGCAGCGGATACTCCGAGCCTGCCGTGATCGGGCCGAGAGTATCGATCGGCTGTCCCATTCCGTCTATGATCCTGCCGAGAAGAGCGGGAGATACCGGCACGGTTGCCTGTTTCTTCCTGCAGATGATCTTGTCCCCCAATTTGACGCCGTGCACCTTGAACAGCGGCATCGAGAGCACGTAATTGTCGCGGAACCCGATGACCTCCGCCGGGATCGGATCGGTGCGTCCCTGACCGACGATTTCACACAACTCTCCGACAGATGCCGGCGGCCCCTGAGATTCCACTACCAGTCCGACAGCCCGCTTCACCGAACCAACGGTCTTGATCGGGCTCATGGAACGGAGCCTTTGGCAATACTGATCCAGGTTGAGGGATTCCTCGGTCACGGTGTGCTATTCCCCGCCGCTGAAAAACGCGCGTTCGACTTCACGGAACTCCTCTTCGATACGGGCGTCGATATCGCCGCAATCGGTCTCGATGAGGCATCCGCCGCGTTCCATGGATTTGTCGGCCAGCAAAACCATTTCCCGCTCATTTTCGGCAGGCCGCATGGAAGCCGCGCGCTGCGCGACCACAAAGTTGTAATCTTCCGGGTGGAGATGAATAGTCACCGCTGATTTTACGGCCACATGGCTCAGGGCGACTCTGATCAGTGTCTGAACGATCTCACGATCGACCTGCACTTCACGGTGGACGATTTTTTTCGCCACCTCCAGCGCCAGCTTCACCACGCCCTGCTCCACTTGCGCAAAAAGCGTGGGCTTGAGCCTGCCCAACTCGAGGATGGTGTCGGCGTAGCGCCTCATCATCACTTCAGTTTTTTTATCCGCAGTTTCCAGTCCCGCCTTCTCCCCTTGGAGAAAGCCGCTTTCATAAGCGGCTTTCTCCATGTGGGCAGGGTCGGCAGCAGACTGCGGCCCCTCAAGCCTTCTCCTGGCTCCGGCCGCTTCCATCCAGGCCGGGATGGCCTTCGTGGGGGCAGATTCCTGCTCCTCGGTTAAGGAGAGTTTTGTGAGTCGGGTGTCGGCCAGATCCTGTTTTTTGATGAGTCTCACGGCATTCGTCCGAAAATGTCAGAAATTGGGGGGACCGGATTAGTTCACGTATTCGTCCCCTCCGCCTCCCCTGAGGCTGATCACCCCGTCTTGATCCAGCTTTCGAATCACGGCAACGATCTCCTGCTGGGCGGCCTCGACATCCTTGATTTTCACGGGTCCGAGGACCTCCATATCCTCCTTCAACATCTCGACGGCGCGCTGGGACATGTGATGGTAGAACCGGCCCTTCAGTTCCTCACTCGTGCCCTTGAGGGCGACAGTAAGAGTCTTCTTGTCCACCCGCTGGATAATCTCCCGCATGCCGGCATCATCGATGAGCAGAATGTCATCGAAGACGAACATGAGGTTGCGAATGCTCAGGGCCATGTTGGGGTTGTCGTTCTCGATCTTTTCGAGGATGGCGACGGAAGTGTTCGAATCGAGGCGGTTGATCAATTCGGCCACTGCCCGGACGCCGCCGTAAGACTCGCGACTGAAGTCCCCCAGAGACTGAAGCCTCTGGGACAGGACGCTGGTGATCTTGGTGACAATCTCGGGTGAGATCTGCTCGAGGTTGGCCATGCGCATCACGACATCGGCACGCAGTTCGGCGGGCAAGGAGTTCAAAAGGGCGGCTGCCTGCGGGGTCTTTAGATGGGCCAGCACCAGGGCAATCGTCTGGGGATGTTCATTCTGGATGAACTTCGAGAGCTGGGCTGGGTCCGCTTTCTCGAGGCTGTCGATCCCCACGCTTGCGCTCTGCAGTGCCAGAGTGACGCGGTCCAGAAGCTTCCTGGACGTGTCTGCCCCGAATGCCTTGACGAGAAGCTTCCTGGCGTAGTCGGCTCCGCCTTGCATGAGATAGGAACGCGCCAGAGTCATCTTGTAGTAGTCGTCCAGCACTCCGTCGGCCATTTCGGGATCAATTCGGCCCAGCCGTGAAATTTCCTTGGTGATCTCCTGGATTTCATCCTCCTGGAGATACCGGAAGAGACTGGCACTGATTTCGTCTCCGAGGAGCACCATCAGGATGGCTGCTTTCTTAATGCCGGATATCTGTTCTTCCATATTCAATTATGATTTCTCGTGGATCCAGGCGCGAACCAACTGCGACACCTGTTCCGGATCTTTGTTGGCATGTTCTACAACTCTCTTCTTCAAGACGTCATACTTGCGGAAATCCGCCCCGGCCGCCTCGGTTTCCTTCAAAAGCTCCTGTTCGATGTCGGCCTCGAGTGAGCCTGCGGTGGCCGTCGGAATCTGACCAGGCAGGGCCGCAGCGGCATTCAACGGGGCCCCGGCGGGAAGAGCCTGGGCTTTGCCGCCGCTTTCTCCCAATTGCCTGGGTTGTCCCGGCGTCAATGCCGGTGCGGCAGATGCTATGCCCTGGAAAATCCGCTTGCGCACCGGCCGGACCAAAAGCAGATAAGCGAGCAGGAAAAGCACGAGATAAGCCGCATACTTCATGGCGGGGATCAGGTAATACTGATACCGGATATACAGCGGGAGGGGTTTCCCATCCTCTTCTAGGGCGGGCTCGGTGAAGAAAGGCATGTTCTCCAGGGTTACCGTGTCGCCGCGCTTATCGTTGTACCCGATTGTCGCCAGTACCAGCTTGCGATACGTATCGAGTTCCTCCTTGGTGTGCGGTGCAAAGGTAGCGGCCTGCTTCCCGTCTGCCGCCTTGCTGTAAACGGTCTTGTAGTCGAGGAGAACTGCGAGCGATACCCGTTGAATGGAGCCCTTGGGCTGCACGGTGTGGCGCACGAGCTTGCTGACTTCATAGTTTGTCACTTCGCTCTGGCGCGACCGGTCGGGCGCCCCCGGCACAACCACAGCAGCCACACCCCCCTGGTTGGAGCGTGTCCCGGGAACTCCTGCGGGCGTGTTGGCGCTTCCGACTTTCTCTTCGCTCTTTTGGTGGCTGAGGATTACCGGCGGTGGAGTCGGGCTGAAGGTTTCCTCGGTCTGTTCGGAGCTGTTGAAGTCGACATCGACCGAGGCGTTGGCGTGCACCTTCCCTTTCCCAACGACGGGCTCAAGCATCGAGGTTACCTTCGCGACCATATCCTTCTCAATCTGGGCCTGGACGCCGGACTCATATTCCGAACGTGTCCCTTCGCCCGACGGCAGGCGCGACAGCACTCGCCCCTCGGAATCCACAACCGACACGTTATAGGTCGGCAACCCCTGCACCGCTCCTGCGACCAGGTTCACGATGCCGGAGATACTGCTCTTGGGCAGTTCTTTGCCCTTTCTCAGGCGCACGAACACGCTCGCCTTGGCTTCCTCCTTCTTCTCTTCGAAAAGGGAGTCCTTCGGCAGGACCAGATGAACACGGGCTTCGGTGATTTCTGCCAGACTGTTGATGGTGCGGCCCAACTCGCCCTCGAGGGCACGCTTGTAGTTCACCTGTTCGGTGAAATCGGTCATGCCGAACTGGCTCTTGTCAAAGATCTCGTAGCCGATTCTGCCGCTGTGCCTCAAGCCGGCGCCCTCGATGTCCATCCGCAGCTTGTTGAGATCCGCTTCGGAGCCGGCTACTTCGATCGTCGATTGATCGGCAGAGACCTGGTAATCCTTTTTGAGCTCTTTGAGTTTCCCAACAATCGCTTGGGCGTCTTCGGGATTCAGGTCCCGATAGAGGGCGACATACTCGACCCGGTTCATGAAAAATACGAGGGATCCGAGGCCGACGAGCGCAAGGACGGTGCTGAGCAGGAGAGTCGCGCGCTGGGTGGCCTGGAGGCGAGACCAGATGGCTAGTAACTGATTCTGCAAGCTTGGTTGTGTGCCGGGCACTTCGAAATCTCCACTGGGCAATGAAGTTTCATTCGCAAAATCTCACCACCGCGGTTCCAGGCGCTAGACCTGCATGCGCATGATTTCCTGGTATGCCTGCACGATCTTGTTGCGCACCTGCATCATCATCTGGAACGAGATGTCGGCCTTCTGCACGGCGATCATGGTGGTGTGCAGGTCCTGGGTTTCGCCGGTGATGAGCTTCTGAATTTCGACATCGGACTGCTTCTGCAACTCGTTCGCCGTCGAGATGGCGCTCTTCAGCATGTCACCAAAGCTCGCACCCTCCTCGGTCTTGCCGGGGGCACGCGGCCGGGTGATCTCGGGCAACTGCAGGTTGGGATTAATTTGACCAATCAGGTTTTGTGCCATGAAAATCCTCTTACCGGATGATATCCAGCGTCTTCAGAGCCATATCCTTGGTGGTGTTCACCGCCTGGAGGTTGGCTTCATAGGAACGTGTGGCGGAGAGCATGTTCACCAGCTCTTCCATGGGGTTGATATTGGGATAGGTGACATAGCCATCCTTGTCCGCGTGAGGATGGCCGGGCTCATAACGGCGAATGGGCGCGGATTGATCGGTGACGACCGCCGTCACCTCCACTCCGTTCACAGCTCCCATGGCATCGTCGAGCGCGCCGCCGAAAGTGGAAGACGGCGGGGTCGCGGTGAAGACCACATCCTTGCGCCGGTAAGGTTCCGTTCCCGCGGGGCCGGTGGTGCTTGCGTTCACCAGGTTGCTCACCAGTACCTCGAGCCGCTTGCGCTGGGCTGAGAGGCCCGAAGCGCCTACTTCCATTGCGGTCATCAGACTCATCAGCTAACCCTCCCTTCGTTGATGCTGCTGGCAATGGTCCTGAACTTTGAGCGCAACAGCATCGCCATCATGCTGTAGCCAAACGACGTTTCCCCCAGCTTGAGCATCTCCCGGTCGATGTCCACGTTGTTCTGGTCCGGCCTCATCGTGAGGCCCGGCACTTCGAAGACTTCCGGCTCAGGGGCAAAGGTCCATTCCTCTATGTGTTCGGGGCGCGTAGCTCTCAAGCCTGAAGAGGGGCCGGACAGCAGCTCTTCCATGGTGGCGTGGAAGGAAATGTCACGGGTCTTGTAGCCGGGGGTGTCGATGTTGGCGATGTTCGACGCCACCACTTCCTGGCGTCTCGACAGACGGGTCATGTAGTTTCCCATCGCCTCGATGGTCGCATCTTGAATGAGTCCCACCTTCAATTGCTCCATCCTTCCTGCCTCATACAACGAGGCCCTTCATGGCTTCAAGCAATCCCATTGCCAGAACAGCAAGGTTCAGAAACCAGCCGTTTTTCCGCGATGTGCAGCTGCGACAGGACCGGAAGCGCTCACAACGATGCCCGGGCCTGGGCAACTTTTGCCTGCCTGTCCTGCAGGCCGAACTCGTTCAACTTGTTGCGCAGCGTGCGCAGGCTGATGCCGAGCAGGCGGGCGGCATGAGTGCGGTTGCCGCCGGTGTTTTCCAGCGTCTTCTGGATCAGCTGTCGCTCCATGTCCCGAACGGTCGTGCCTACCGCCGGCGCCGCATCTGCCGGCGCGGAGGGACCTGCCGCGAGCAGGTCTGCGGTCTCGATGATCGTCCCCGTCAACAGCGCCACCGCCCGCTGGATGGCATTCTCCAGTTCGCGCACGTTGCCGGGCCACTGCTGCCGGGCCAGGTTTTCCAGGGCGGCGGTGCTGCACCTCACGCCCGCCTTGCCGAAGGCCTTTGCATACCTCCGGCAGAAGAAATCCACGAGCAGCGGGATATCCCCGCTGCGCTGCCGCAGCGGCGGAATGTTGAGGCGTATCACGTTCAGCCGATAGTAGAGGTCCTCGCGAAAACCTCCGCCGCGCACCAGCAATGCCAGGTCGCGGTTCGTTGTGGCAATCACGCGCACGTCGATCCGCACCGGCTCCTTTCCGCCGATGCGGTCCACTTCATGCTCCTGCAGCACCCGCAACAGCTTCGCCTGGAGGATTGGAGCCATCTCTCCAACCTCATCCAGCAGGAGGGTGCCGCGGTGGGCCAGTTCGAATTTGCCCGGTTTCGAAGCCGAGGCGCCGGTGAATGCACCCCGCTCAAAGCCAAACAACTCGCTTTCCAGCAGGTTCTCGGGCAAAGCAGCACAATTGACGGCCACAAACGGTCCGGAAGCGCGCGGGCTTTCCTGATGAATCATGCGCGCCAGCAGTTCTTTCCCCGTCCCGCTCTCCGCTTCCACCAGGACCGTCGCCGTGCTCGCCGCAGCTTGCCGCGCCCGTTCCAGCACCACCGAAAAGGTCGGGTCCTGGGTGACAATGTCGTAGCTCGGGGCCGCTCCCCGCTCCGGCGCGCTGTCCAGCGCCCGGCGCACTACCGTCTCGAGCGACTCCGAAGAGAAAGGCTTGAGCAGATAATCGAATGCGCCCTGCTTCATGGCATCGACCGCATTCTGGACCGTTCCGTACGCCGTCAGGAGCACGACGGGAGTTTGCGGCGTCGACGCTTTGACCTTCTTCAGGAGGTCGAAGCCGTTCATTTCAGGCATGCGCACATCGGTGATCACCAGGTGGTAGTACCTCTCCCTGAGGCGGCACAGCGCCTCCCTGGCACTGCCGGCGGTCGTGATCGAATAACCCTCGCGGCGCAGAGTTTCGTTGATCGCAATCAGCATCTGTGGTTCGTCGTCCACCACCAGGACTTCTTCCTGCATGCAGACCCTCGCTACGCGGCGCCGGAGACCAGATCCGCCCCCGGCAGAACTATGGTAAAGGTGGTGCCCATGTTCACTGCGCTCTCCACATGAATGAAGCCCGAATGCTGTTCTATAATCTGGTGCACTACCGACAGCCCGAGACCAGTTCCATTCTTGTTGGTGGTAAAGAACGGGTCGAAGATGCGCCCGAGATTCTCGGGTGGAATCCCCAATCCGGTGTCCCGCACTGTCAATTCAACCCCCGCGCACAGAGAACCACCGGGAAGCGTGCTGACATCGCGCGTCCCGACCGTCAGTGAGCCCTTGGCGGGCATGGCTTGGAGAGAGTTCAGGACGAGGTTCAGGATCATCTGTTTGAGCAGCTCGCGGTCGCCGGAAACCCCGCATGCATGCGCCGCCAGCCGGGTTTCAACCCACACCTCGCGCTGCTTCAGAATCGGTTCGGCAAAGCTCAGAATTTCACGAATCAGAACGTGCAGATCTACGTCCTGGAACTGGGGCGCGAGGGGATTGGCGAAGTGGAGCATGTTGGAAACGATGTTGTTGAGCGACCGGCTGCCGATGCGGATATTCTCCGCCCAACGGCCGGGATCGCTTTGCCGCGGCAGTTCCTTCTCGAGAAGCGAGGCAAACAGCTCGATGCTCCCCAGCGGATTGCGGATTTCGTGGGCCAGTTCCACTGCCATCTCACCCATGGCGGCCAGCCGCTCACCGCGCTTGTTGCGCACTTCCATGGCCTTCATTTCCGTGATGTCCCGGATGATATGAAGCGTGCCGGCCTTGGCTCCCGAAGCGCTCTTGAGCGGCGTGCCGGCCGTGGCAAGCATCCTCATTTTCCCGCGTGAGACAAAGGGGATTTCGACTTCTTTATCGCCGGTTTCCCGGGCCTCGAAAGCATCAAGATACTTGCGAATTGCTGCAGACCAGCGCCCGGACCTCTTCCCTTTGGAGGCCGGAGACTGGCCGAGGATCTGGGCCGCTACCGGATTGCAGAGGGTGACTTTGCCGGCCCCGTCCAGGACCAGAACGCCGCATGGGAGGCTTTCCAAAATTCTCGTCAGGTAGTTCTGGACCTCCTCTTTCTCTCGAAGACTCTTCTTTAACTCGCGGTTTTTGGCAGCCAGTTCGTTGGAAAGGCGGCGAGTTCGTGCCTGCAGTTTCTGAAACGCGGTCTCCAAAGATGTGGAGGCCTGGGTGAACATCTGGAAGGCTTCCAGCAGCAGATTTGCCTCCCCGGCTTCCTTATTCTGCGGAATCGCTTCCAGGTTGATCGACTGCCGGTCGAATTGGCAAATCGTCCCGTTCGGACTCGTTCCCATCGGTGCAGCTCCCGTGAAGCACCGGCCCGCCCGGCTCAGTGCTTCTGCATCACAATATCCCGAGCCCCGTATCGCAAGCCGCATGCCAGTGGCGGTCGCCGTGGCAAAATACGCGATCAATTCCTGTAAATGTTGGAAAGTTTTGGCTTAGAGAATCTATCGGATCTCAATTCATCCGAATGTGAGATGGCTGATAGGGAGAATTAGTCAATTTGTTGACAGCTATGAGCCCGAACGGTTGACGTACAGTGATTGAATGGTCCCACTCTTGGAATAGCAACTTGCCACCACCTCTTTCATGTCATTTTTTTGTTATATGAAAATATTGACAAATGTGAAAAATGTGAGATATAAGAAATCCGCTTCAGATGTTGAATCGCAGTGATTCACACAGTCTTGCTTTTGACGCTCAGAAAAATTGATCCGTATGCCGTGACGAATTTCCGCGCCTTAAGTGTCATTTTTTGGTTGTCTGTTCAATATTGGAGGCTGGAATGCGCAAACTCGGACTGGAGGATGTCAAAATTCTGGTTGTCGACGATGAAGCCTACATGCGCGAGATCGTGCGTCAGGCTCTTGAGGGGGCAGGATTCATGGTAGAGGAGGCGTCTGACGGCGCCGCAGCCCTGGAAATGATGCGCAGGTATCCTTATGATGTGATCATCACCGACCTGCGGCTCCCGAGCGTGCAGGGTGAAAAACTGCTTCAGGAAGCTCTGACCATTTTCCCCGAAACGATTGTGATCATCATGACGGGCTATGGAAACATTCAGACAGCCGTGGAGGCCATCCGCGTGGGAGCTTACGACTACCTGCCCAAGCCTTTTCAGCTCGAAGAGATGGTGATGCGGGTTGAGAAGGGGCTGCAGGACAGGCGCCTCAAATCGGAGAACTCCCTGCTTCGATCCGAGTTGCAGGATAAGTTCCAATTCACCAACCTGATCGGCAGCAGCCCCGCGATGCAGCAGGTCTACCGTATGGTGGCGATGGTGGCGCAGAAGACCAGCACGATCCTGATCTCCGGAGAAACCGGGACGGGAAAGGAGGTCGTTGCGCGCGCCATCCATTACAACGGACCCCGCAGAGACCAGCCACTCGTCTGTGTCAATTGTGCGGCAATTCCCGCTAATCTCCTAGAAGATGAGCTCTTCGGCCACGTAAAGGGGGCGTTCACAGGAGCGCATCAGCACCGGCTGGGCCGCTTTGAGCAGGCGAACCGCGGCACCCTGTTTCTTGACGAAGTCGGGAGCATGCCCCTGGACCTTCAGGTCAAGCTGCTTCGGGTTCTGCAGGAGCGCGAATTCCAGAAGGTCGGGGGAACGACGGCCGTCAAGGTGGATGTGCGGATCATCGCTGCCACCAACGAGGATCTGATGGATAAGGTGCGCGGCGGCGAATTTCGTGAAGACCTTTATTATCGCCTGAACGTGATTCCCATCCATATCCTGCCGCTTCGTCAGCGGCGCGAGGACTTGCCCCCTCTGGTCTCCCACTTCGTAAAGAAGTTCTGCGCGGAGCAGCAGGTCCCGGTCAAGAGGGTCTCCCATGAAGCCATCAAATACTTGATAGCCTTCGAGTGGCCTGGAAATGTCCGCCAGCTGGAAAACGCAGTGGAAATGGCCGTCGCGCTTTCCGGAGACCGCGAGCTTCTGGAGGTGACCGACTTCCCGGTCGTGTCCCGAATACCGGGCGAGGACGAGATCTTCCGCAACATCGACATTCCGGAGGATGGGGTAAACTTCAACACCCTGATCTCTGAACTCGAGCGGCGACTCATTCTGCAGAGCCTTCGGGTGACCGGCGGAAACAAAAAGCGCGCGGCTTCTCTCCTTCAACTCAAGCGCACGACCTTCGTGGAGAAGCTCAAGCGCATGGGCCCCGAATCCGATCTCGTGAATTGAGTTCCGCAACCCGTTTCAACCCAGGAAAGGGACGAAGTATACGAAAAGATTCGCGCATGTTTATTATCTTTCGAGGTCAATGTTTTGGTTGCCGATCCCGCACCAAATTAGGCTTCGACGGACGCCTGCTCAGGTCTATCCTATTATGAGAGGGGACTGTTGCGGGACGGCAAATGAGATCCGGATTGGCTTCGACTTTCCATCTTCTTGTATTCTTCTGCCTGGCGGCATTCCCGTCCGGCGCTTTCCGGGCAGGTCAATCGCCACGCGAGGACGCTGCGCCGCAGATCCAGGACTACCGCGTCGGGGTCAAGGTCGAACTGGTCAGCCTGTTCGCCACTGTTCATGACCGGAGAGGCAAGGTGGTCACCGGCCTGAACCAGGACGACTTCATTATTTATGACAATGACGCACGACAGCCCATCAGTCAGTTCAGCCGGGAGTATATGCCGCTGAGCATAGTGATTCTTCTCGATACCAGCAGCAGCATGTCCGGCAAGAAACTCGATAACGCCAAGAAATCCCTCATTCAGTTCCTGACTCGTCTCAATCCCGGCGACGAAGCGATGTTGATGACGTTCAACTCCCGCCCGCTCGTGATTCAGGGTTTCACCCAGGATCTGGACAGGATCAGGCGCTCGATCCGTCGACTGGAAGGTAACGGGTCTACGGCGCTCTACGATGCGATCCTGCTGGGCTTAAAGCAGTCTCAGAACGCTCACAACCGCCGGCAGGTGCTGCTGCTGTTGAGCGACGGCGTCAACACTTATGGCAGTGCCGAGTTAAAGGGGACGATCGCCGTGTTGCGCCGGAGCGCCACGGAGTTGTTTGCCATCGGTCTCGAGACGGATCTGCTGGAGGAACTCCAGTACAAGGCGATCACCGAAACCGTTCTCGATCAGCTCACCTCGTCGGCGGGCGGCGAGTCGTTCATCGTGGTCCAGTCGAAGGAACTCGGCAAGATCTGCGACGAGATCTCCGAGAGGATGCACCATCAGTACACCTTCGCTTATTATCCGCCAAAAGCGCCCGACGGACGGTGGCGCAATGTCAGAATCGAAACCCGGATTCCCGGCCTCACGGTTGTAGCCTCAAAGACCGGCTACTACCCCGCTATGGACGTTGCCAGATAAGATTCGCGGATGATTGGTGAATCATGAGTGAGGCTGTTGCGGTGGAAGCCCATTCAGGACTTATCATTCAATCTTCGAGGTAGGTGTAGGCTTCGAGGGTGGACTGGTAGAGCTCGGTAAGCGAGCCGCTTTCCTCGGCGCTGATTTTGCCCTGTGCCTCTGCCGTCGCGATCATTTGCTGGAAGCCCTCGATGAGACCCGGCGTCTCGTATCCGGCGCCGGCGAGCACCTGCGAGAGGTTTTGCCCGCGCACGACCTTGTCGAGGTGAGCCCTGCCCGCATCATCAACCAGAAAATGCGCCTCGTTGGCCGACCCGAGCAGGTTGTGGTTCATGCCCAGCGACTCCTGATAGGCGCCCACCAGCGGGATTGCCAGGTAATAGGAGTCGTTGATGCCGCCGTGCAGCTCAAGAGCCAGCTTGACGTCCCGGAGGTCGACGAATTTGTCGATTTGCCCGTCGGAGTCACACGTGATGTCGCACAGTGTGGCGCGTTCGGTTGGCTCTTCCGTAAGCCTGGTGACGGGAAGGATGGGGAAAAGCTGATCCAGAGCCCAGGCATCGGGGGTGGATTGAAATACGGAAAAGTTGCAGATGTACTTGCTGGCGAGTATGTTCTCGAGGTCGGCTAACTCCTCGGGGCGCTCCTTCAGCAGGTGGGAGAACTTGATGGCCTTGCGGCAGATTTCCCAGAACAACCATTCGCCGTGCGCGCGATTCTGCAGGTTGAGGTAGCCGAGGTTGAAGAGCGATTGCAGCTCCTCGCGGTGCTGAAGTGCATCGTGATAATACTCCGTGAAGTTTTTCTGGTTGATGTCCTTGTGGAGGTCCATCATCTCCAGGACCACTTCGGAGTCGATCTTGGACAAGTCGACCTCAGGCCCTCCCAATCCCGGATTGAGCGTCCGGATCACATTGGTGATGAAGGTGGCGTGGTGTGCGGCGACGGCGCGTCCGGATTCCGTTACGATCGTCGGGGGCGGCACGTTTTCCGACTCGCAAATCTCGTCGATGGTGTAGACGATGTCATTGGCGTATTCCTGAATGCTGTAGTTGACACTGCAGTCCGACGCCGTGCGGCTGCCGTCGTAATCGACGCCGAGACCGCCGCCCACATTGAGATACTCGACCGGGTATCCCATCTTGTAGACCTTGGCATACACTCGGGCGGCTTCCTTGATGGCGCTTTTGATTCTGCGGATGTCGGTTATTTGTGAACCGATGTGGAAGTGCAGCATTTTGAGCTGCCGCGCCATCTGGGAATCGGTTGCGGACTTGAGGCAATCCAGCAGCTGTATGGTATTGATGCCGAACTTCGAGGTCTCGCCGCCGGATTCCTCCCATTTCCCCGCACCACGGGAAGATATGCGCACCCTGACACCCAGAGCCGGCTTGGCCTGCAGCGCAGTACCTACCTCTGAGATCTTCTTGAGATCGGAAACCTCCTCCATGACAATGATCGGGTTCTTGCCGAACTTGGCTGCCTTGATCGCCCACTCGAGATAGCGCCGATCCTTCACGCCGTTGCATATCAAGAGCGCGTTGGGATGAACCGTCAGCGTGAGCGCTGCCGCCAGTTCGGCCTTCGTACCAACTTCCAATCCATACTCGTAGCGGTGGCCGGCAGCCATCAGGCGCTCGACCACGCTGCGCCTCTGATTCACCTTCATGGGGAAAACGCCGCGGTGGCGCGCGCCGTAGCCGTATTCCGCAATCGAATTGCGGAACGCCTCATGGAATTCCTTGATCTGAGTATCGAGGATCTGGGGAAACCGGAGAAGAAAGGGAGGAGCGACCCGGCGCTGCTGCAGGGTATTGATGAGAGAGATAATTTCGACCCCCATGAGGGGATTGCGCGTGGGGTGGACCGTGAGGCACCCCTGCTCGCTCACCCCGAAGTATCCTGCCCCCCAATTTTCCAGCCCGTAGATCCGCTGCGGAATCTCACTCGGAGACAGCCGCAGGCTTTGCGTTAGTTCTCTCATGGCTCAGGTCACCTCGTCGCGCACCGGTCGGTATCACAACCAGAAAACTAGGCAAGCGATTAGCGGTGAAACTTACCAAACGTGAGGGGCAAAATCAACAGAGGAACGTATACACCCTGATTTTGGATTGCATGTTTTGGATCGGTGCCGATCGATCCAGATCAGGACGAGTGAAATGAAAAATCCCCGATTCAAAGGAGAGATCCGTTCAGGATTTCACGCGCTCCAGGTATTTGCCTTCATTCGTGTCTACACGGATCACTTCCCCTTCATTGACGAAGGGGGGGACCTGTATGACCAGGCCCGTCTCGAGCGTGGCAGGTTTGCTGACATTGCTGACGGTCGCGCCCCGCAGCGCGGGCTCGGTGGAGACGACTTTGAGCTCGACCGAAGGGGGCAAGTCAATTCCGATCGGCCTGCCCTCGTAGAACTCCACCTGGATCTGGATATTGGGAGTCAGGTAGGGGATCGAATCCTCCAGCAGGTCCACGGGAAGGTGGATCTGTTCGAAGGTCGCGGTATTCATGAAGTAATAGTCCGTCCCGTCCGTGTAGAGATACTCCATCTGGTGCATTTCCATGTAAGCCTGTTCGACTCGATCCTCGGAGCGGAAGCGGTGCTCGATGATGGATCCGGTCTTCACCGATTTCAGCTTGGTCTGGACCATGCCACGCCAGTTCCCGGGCGTGATGTGCTGAAAGGAGAAGACACGATACAGCTCACCGTTGAGTTTAATGGTCATCCCACGTTTAATCTGGGTTGCTGCAATCATGAAAAATAAGCCTCAAATGTTTGCCAGGTGTTTATGTTACTCGAATCCCAGGCGCCCCATCAAGATCCGGCATTGATCGGCACTTCTGATGAAAAGCGGCAAGATCCTCACGAGCGTTCCTGTCATTTTTGGCTGCCGGGCGACGGCTCGGGCACGGCTCGCTTGCGGCCTCGGTTGCGCAGCACCTCGATCACGGCCGGGAGCACGGACAGGAAAACGACGATGACGATGACCATGTGGATGTGTCTGTCCACGTCCGGAATTGCCGAGGACAGAAAAAAGCCGGCCAGCAGCATGCTCCATACCCAGAGAACCCCACCCACTACATTATAGGTGACGAAGCGGCGATATTTCATGTTCGCGGCTCCGGCGACTGCCGGGGCAAATGTGCGCACGATCGGCACAAAACGCGCGAGCACGATCGTCTTTCCTCCGTACTTCTCGTAGAAATCATGGGCCCGCTGCAGGTGTTTCCTGCGGAAAAAGAAGGAGTCTTCGCGCCGGTAAAGGGTCGCACCGGCCCGACGGCCTATCCAATAGCCGACCTGATCCCCGGCAATCGCGCACAGCGAGACCGTGGTCAGCAGCAACGGCAAATTGAGATGCCCCATGGCGGCGAAAATGCCTGCGGTTACCAGCAGCGAATCCCCGGGCAGAAAAAAGCCGACAAACAAGCCCGTTTCCGAAAAGATAATGATGCACACGAGCACGGTCCCACCCCACTGGATGAGGCCCTGCACGTCAGTCAGCAGGTGGTACGCGTAACGAATGAAATCCAACATACGATCGTCATTCCGAAACTGCGAATAGTAACCGCAACCTCACGAATCCGATAGTGTCAATTTCGGATTCGGGTTCGAGTACGAAATCCGCAAGCCAAAATATGCAAAATTGCCGTGGAATCCACACCTAAGCTTTATCGGTGGAGCCTCGGATTTCCGCCATGATTTCGGCTTCGCTCAGAACACAGTCCGAGGACTTGGCCTTGGCGAACAGGCGCGCGACCAGGTCTTCGTCGGGCGCAAACCCACGTTTCTGCAGCCAATACTCGATGTTGGACCGCCCGCTCATCGGTCCGATTTCGATTTGCTGCTCGAGCCCGAACCACTGGGAGGGGACTCCCGAATAGACCAGGTTGGCCAGTTCGACGTCTCCCTTTTTCAGCGCCTTGATGACCGCCGCGGCATGCACGCCGGTGGCGGTCCGGAAGGCGTCGGCGCCCAGGATCGGGTAATTGAGGGGGATGGGCAATCCTGTCGCCTCGGAAACGGCCGCACAGTAATCCTTCAGTTCCGTAAGATCCTGTTCCAGGTAGCCCATCAAGCGCATGTTGACCAGGAGCTGGTCCATGGCCACGTTGCCGACGCGTTCGCCGATCCCGAGCGCACAGGCGTGGAGTTGGTCTGCACCCGCTTCAAAGGCCGCGATGGCGTTGATCACGCCCAGGCCGCGGTCATTGTGACCGTGCCAGTCGATCCGAATCGGCAGACCCGATGGAACCACGATCTCGTCGCGCAAGAACCGGATCAGGTTCCTGACCCCGGCCGGGGTCGCATGTCCAACAGTATCGCAGACGACCAGAGCCCGCGCGCCCCAGGAAATCGCATCGGAGTAGAGCCTGCGGATGTCCTCTGGGCGGGTTCGTGTCGTGTCCTCGGTCACGAACATCACCGGTAGGCCTTCCTGGACGGCGAAACGGATCGCCTCCTCACTGCGCTTCAGGATGGCCCCGATATTCCAATCTTCCACATACTGGCGCACCGGGCTGGCGCCGATGAAGGCGGCGACCTCGATGGCAATGCCTGCTTTCTGCGAGATCTCGACGATCGGGCGGATGTCCCAGTGCACGGTCCGGGCCGCGCAGTAAGGCCGGACGCGCATCTTCCGCGACGCGACCTCGACCGCCAGCCGCTCGGTTTCCGCAGCCACCTTCGCACCAGCGCCCGGTAATCCGATATCCGCGGATTGAATCCCCAGCGCCTCAATCAGGTGCAGTATGCGGATTTTTTGCTCGATCGAGGGATTGCGAATCGAGGGCGACTGCAACCCGTCGCGCAACGTCTCGTCGGCAAAACTCGGCTGCCGGCCCGTGAAGAATCGCTCTCCCGCAGAGTTCCAATCGTGAATCAGATCCGATTTGCTGTCCACTACCGGCCTCGGGTTTCCGAATTCCAGTCATCGGGTCGCGTCTCGCATTCGTCCGGCGTTACCCGTTCAATAATAACTCCAATCGGCAAGAGCCGGAATGCACCATTGCCCGCTTGGCGGATTTGCCGCCAAGACACCAGGACGCCAATGCGCCAGAACCATCCTGTCTTGGCGTCTTGGCGTCCTGGAGCCCTGGCGCTGATGAGCCGACCATTCACGTATAGCCCATCAGATTTCGAGAATCTCCGCCTCTTTCTTTTTCTGCAAGTTGTCTACGCGGGTAATGAAGTCGTTGGTCAGATCCTGGACCTTCTTGAGCCCTTCCTTCTCCTCATCCTCGGAAATGCCCTTGTCTTTGAGCAGAGTCTTCAGCTGGTCGTTGGCATCGTGCCGCACCTGGCGGATCGCGACGCGGTGTTGCTCGGCCATGTGGCTCACCGTTTTGGCCAGCTGCTTGCGGCGTTCCTCCGTCAGCGCGGGAATGGGAAGCCGGACCACCTTGCCGTCATTGGTGGGATTCAGGCCCAGATCCGACGACAGAATGGCTTTTTCGATGCTCGAGATCGTCGACGGATCCCATGGCTGTATGACGATCAAAGTGGGATCCGGCGTCGACAGGGATGCCATCTGATTGAGTGGCGTGAGGGTACCGTAATAGTTGGCCTGAATATGATCCAGAATGCTGATGGAGGCTCGACCGGTTCGGATCGCAGCCAAGCCGTGCTGCATCCCCTCGATGGACTTCTCCATCCGCTTTCGCGCCGTTTCGAGAATCTGTCGGATCATTGGAATCGATCTCCTTATGGGATGAACCGGGATGTGTCGGATCGGGCCGGGGAGATCTAGCCGTGCACGGTAGATCCCACTCTGGCACCGAGTACGACGTCCCTGATATTACCATGACGGAGCAGATTGAAAACCACTATGGGAAGTTTGTTTTCCATACAAAGAGTGACGGCAGTCGTGTCCATGACGCGCAGGCCCTTTTCCAGGACTTCCTGATACGTAAGGTCCTCGATTAACTGAGCGGAAGGATTGGACACGGGGTCGGCATCATAGATGCCGTCTACCTTGGTGGCTTTGAGGATGGCCTCGGCGCCGATCTCGATGGCACGCAGGGCCGCGGCGGTGTCGGTCGAAAAATATGGGTTTCCGGTGCCGGCGGCGAATATGACCACCCTGCCCTTCTCCAGATGCCGGATGGCTCTGCGGCGAATGTAGGGTTCGGCAACCGTCCTCATTTCGATCGCCGATTGGACGCGGGTAAACACGCCTCGCTTCTCAAGGGCATTCTGTAGCGCCAGGGCGTTGATGACCGTGGCCAGCATCCCCATGTAATCGCCGCTGACGCGATCCATGCCTGCTGCGCTGACGGAGATCCCGCGGATGATGTTGCCGCCTCCCACGGTTGCGGCCACCTGAACGCCAATGCCGTGAATCTCTTCGATCTCCCCTGCGATGCGGTCGGCCATGCGCGGGTCCACGCCGTATCCTTGCCCTCCCATGAGTGCCTCGCCGCTGAGCTTCAGCAGGACTCTGTGATACCGGGGCGTGCACTGACCTGCCTCCATAAACCCTCCCGCGCGGCCTGGCACCGCCGCACCTATTCGCCGAGCCGGTAGCGCACGAAGCGGCGCACCTGGATATTCTCGCCGATCTTCTGGACGTGGCTGGCGATGTGATCTTTAATGGATATACCCGGCTCCTTGACAAAAGGCTGCTCCAGCAGGCAGGCCTCGGCATAGAATTTTGCCATGCGGCCTTCGACGATCTTGTCCAGTACGTTATCAGGCTTTCCGGTGGCGCGAGCCTGCGCCCTGAAGATTTCCCGTTCCTTGGCCAGCACGTCCTCGGTCACGTCTTCCTTGCGAATGAAGCGCGGATCGCTCGCCACGATCTGCATGGCGATATCATGAATCAGCGCCTGGAACTCGGCGTTGCGTGCAACGAAATCGCTCTCGCAATTCACTTCCACCATCACCCCGATCTTCCCGTTGTGCACGTAGCAGCCGATCAGACCCTCCTTGGTTTCGCGTTCGGCTTTTTTTGCCGACGCGGTAAGGCCTTTCTTGCGCAGGATTGTGACGGCGGCTTCCAGATCGCCGCCGGCTTCTTGAAGTGCGGTTTTGCATTCCATGAAGCCGACTCCGGTCTTTTCCCGAAGCTTCTTGACAAGTTCTGCCGTAATGTTCATCGCCTACCTCCAAAATCTGAACTGAACCCGGCCGCACTGGGGCGCCGCGCAGTCCGACCCGATGGCCTGCTGCGGTGCGAGCCCCAGGCAGCGGGGCCGCCTCCGAGGGTGTGTGATGTGAAGATGACGCGAAGTCGGCGACTGCTAACAGCCTGAGGCCCTAACTCCCCTGTCCGCCGGTCGTCGGACCGCTTTCGTCGACCGCTGGAGTGACGGGCGGTTTCGTCTCGGCATCTTCCGCCGGGGTCGCTACGGGCTCGGCTGACGTGGCCGGTTCGGCAGGCGCGGCAGCGTCAGCTTCCACCGCGGGCCCGGATGGCGCATCCGAATCAGCTTGCGCCCTCGGCTCCGACTTCTTGGGCCGGGCTTTGCGCTGCAGGGTCTTTTTAAAGGTGGTCTTGGGTTTGCCGCCCGCCTCAGTCTGAGGCACGCCGCCTTCTCCCGGCGCCGGCGGCGCTTCTCCGGCTTCTTTCCCTTCAGCTGCCCTGCGCGCGGCTTCAGCCGCAGCCGCTTTAGCCGCAGCTTCGCGCGCAGCCGCGGCCTGCTGGGCCTGAAGCTGTCGCTGTTTCTCCTGCTGTTCCGCCAACTCCTTCTGCTGCGCCTCGAACACGGCACGGCCGTCGAGGTAGGCCTGGGCGATGGTGTTGGTGATGAGGCGGATGGCACGCAGAGCATCATCATTGCCGGGAATGATATAGTCGATCTCGTCGGGATCGCAGTTGGTATCCGCTACGCCCACGATCGGGATTGCCAGCTTGCGTGCTTCCTGAACCGCGATCGCTTCTTTCTTGGTGTCGATGACGAAGAGCGCCTCCGGCAGCTGGGTCATTTCCTTGATGCCCGAGAGGTTCTTCTCGAGCTTCTTACGTTCGCGCTCGAGGCGGGCGACTTCCTTCTTGGAAAGGAGGTCGTACTGCCCGTTGGATTGCATTGCTTCCAGTTCTCGAAACCGCTTGATGCTTTTCTGGATCGTGGTGAAGTTGGTGAGCAGCCCGCCCAGCCACCGCTGATTCACGTAGTACAACCCGGAACGCTGAGCTTCCTCCTGGATGACCTCCTGCGCCTGGCGCTTGGTGCCCAGAAAGAGAATGGATTTCCCCTGGGAGCCGAGTTCAAAAACGAACTGAACCGCATTCTTGAAGAGTCTCAGGCTCTTCTGCAGATCAATGATATAGATGCCGTTTCTTTCTCCGAAAATGTACTCCTTCATTTTCGGGTTCCAGCGTTTTGTCTGGTGACCGAAATGGACACCTGCCTCCAGCAGTTGCTTCATGCTAATCGAGACCAAATAGAACCTCCCTCAGGTTACCGCTTGGAGAACTGGAACCGCTTGCGGGCTCCTTTTTGACCGTACTTCTTCCGTTCCTTGATTCGGGAATCGCGCGTCAGCATACCCGCCCGCTTCAGCTTGGGCCGCAACTCGTTGTTGAACTCCAGCAGCGCCTTGGCAACTCCGAGCCGTATGGCCCCCGCCTGCCCGGCAATCCCGCCCCCGTCGACCGTGACCTTCAGGTCGAATTTTCCCACGTTGTCGGTGACGGCGAGAGGGGAGCGAATGACCGTGCGATGAGTCTCGTTGCGGAAGTAATCGGCCAGTTCGCGCTTGTTCACCTTAATGTCGCCGATTCCCGGTATCAGATAAACCCGAGCGGTGGAACTTTTTCTTTTTCCGGTCGCGTAATATTGAACTGTGGCCAAACTCGAACTCCTTGCCTTAGGTGGAAGCCAGCTCTACCCCATCATTTAAGATATACCTCACAGCGCGAGCACGCTGGGCCGCTGGGCCTGATGCGGATGGTGGGGACCACGATATACCTTCAACTTCTTTCGCATCGCCCGGCCGAGCTTGGTCTTGGGCAACATGCCGAATACAGCATCCTGCACCACCCGTTCGGGGTTCAGCGCCATGCGCACACCGGCCGACACCTCGCGCAATCCGCCGGGATGCCCGGTATGGTGACGATAAAGCTTGCCGGTGAGTTTCTTGCCCGTCAGCCGAACCTTGTCGGCGTTGACGACAACGACATGATCACCCGTATCCAGGAAAGGCGTGTACACCGCCTTGTCCTTTCCCGTCAGCAGCCTGGCCACACGTGTGGCAAGCCGCCCCAGAATCTGGCCCTCGGCGTCGACCACGTGCCACTGTTTCTGCATTTCCTTCTCGCCGGGTATATGACTCTTCATCATCTGCTCCATGGAATATCCGCAGCACAGGATAATCTTTTAGGCTAGCGAACGGAAGCTCAACTGTCAAGAGAATTTGGCCGAACTGACGGAGCGGATACTCTGCTTGGAAAGAACGGCGCCGGGAGGCATCATCCGTGCCCGGGACGCCAAAGAAGAAGATCCCGACGGACCTTTATAATAGCACGCCCCATGCTCCGTGCAAACTTCATATAGAAAAAATTCGGCGCAAAATAAGGCAAAAAACCGGCAGAGGATGAGGCGAAAATCCGGCGCAAAATGAGAGAATCTTGTGACCCATTTCACTGTATTGCGGCGCCAGCACCTCTCTGCGCCGGTCCCGGGAGTTTTTCCAGAAATAGCGGGCGACCTGCCGAAACTATATCTCTGAAAAAAAATGTGAACGTTCCGCCGGGGTTCGAACGATAAGAGAGTCTGAGACGGAACGGCCTGGCCGAGAACATCGGAATCATTGGAAACAAACACCTTGAACACACGCCGTCTCCGGATGTTGGCGGTCGCCGTAAAGGTCATCCCCCTAAAAGGCTTTTCCATCATGAACCAATGGGCTGAATTCTGAGACCTCATGGCACTGACACTATTGAATCGATCTAAACAAGTCGTCGGCCTGGACATTGGATCCAGCAGCATCAAAGCGGTAGAGTTGCGTCCCATGCGCAAAGGTGGATTCGAGCTGACGGGCATGGGCATCGAGCAACTCTCGCCCGATTGCATCGTGGACGGTGTGGTTATTTCCAAGATTCCCGTTTCCGATGCCATCAACCGGATCTTCGTCCAGCAGTCCATCAAAAACCGCCGCGTGGCCACTTCGATATCCGGGCACTCGGTCATCGTCAAGAGGATCGCCCTCCCCATCCAGAGCGATGAGGATCTGGCCGAATCCATCCGGTGGGAAGCTGAGCAGTACATTCCCTTCGACATCGCCGACGTCAATCTGGACTACCAGGTGCTCGGGGAGAGCACGGCTTCTGGAAATCTCGACGTTCTGCTGGTGGCCGTCAAGAAAGAGAAGATCACCGACCACACGAGCGTGATCTCCATGGCGGGAAAAACCCCGGTGGTCGTGGACGTCGATGCCTTCGCCCTCCAGAACGCCTACCAGCTCAACTATGAGCCGGTGACACGAACCAACGTGGCGTTGCTCGACATTGGCGCCAGCATCATGACCATCAATATTGTAAGCGGGAACGACTTCCTGTTCACTCGCGACGTCGGAGTCGGCGGGCGGCAGTACACCGACTTCATCCAGAAGGAGTTCAACCTGAGCTTCACCCAGGCCGAAGCCCTCAAACACGGCGAATCCGTGGAAGGGGTCGGGCCGTCCGAGGCACAGCACGTCATCGAATCCGTGACGGAGATCATCTGCCTCGAGATCCAGAAGACTTTCGATTTCTTCAAATCGGCCACGACGGTCGACCACATCGACCGCATGCTGGTAAGCGGCGGCGCAGCGCACACCCCGGGACTGTTGGAGATGCTGGGCCGCAAGTTCGAAATTCCGGCAGAGAGGTTCGATTCCTTCAAGAACGTCTGCTACGACCCGAAGCGCTTCCCGCAGATTGCGGACCGGTCCCCGGACCTGGCCGTCGCCATCGGGCTCGCTATGCGGAACACCGAGGAATAGAGCAGCCATGATCAAGGTAAATCTGCTCAGAGATCAAACCGTACATACGCAACAACGTGTCACACTCAAACCGAAGACCTCGCCTCTGGGTCTGCTGATGCTGGCGGCGCTGGTTCTGGTCGGCGGGGGCCTGTTCGGAACCTGGTTCTTCCTGCACAGACAGGTGGCGGAATTCACGGCGTACCGAGACCGGCTTGCGGTCGAAAACAACCGCCTGCAAGACCTGCGAAAGCAGATCGTTCAGTTTGAGAAAATGAAGCTCGAGCGCCAGAACCGCATCGACGTCATCGAGCAGCTCAAGAACAACCAGACGGGACCGGTATACCTGCTCAATCATGTGATCCATAGCATCCCGACCGATGCCGTGCTCTGGCTGTCAGCCGTTGAGCAGAAGGGGGATCAGGTGCGCATCACCGGCTTCACGGTGCGCGGCGAGAACATCCCGGATTTCATGAGTAACCTGTCGGCCACGGGCTTCTTCAAGACTGTCGACCTCGAACTCTACGAGGATCAGCAGAAGGACGCGGCGAAATTCACTCTGGTTTGCGTCAGTGCGCGTAAAACGTCCACGGAGTAACTCTGCATATGGCCTTCGAAAACTTCAAACTGGAAAACCTTCCGCGCAAGATACAGATCGCTGTCGTGGCAGTTCTGGCGATCGGTGTCGCTGTCGCCGGCTACTGGTTCCTCCTGAAGGATCTGGTGGAAGTGCGCGGCAAACTTCAGACGGAAATTGCCGGGCTGGAAAAGGCGGTTGCGCAGGCGAGTGACGTCGAAAGGCGGCTGGATCAGTTCAAACGCGACCTGGCGGCACTCGATGTCCGGTTGGACGAACTGCGCCGCATCCTCCCGAGTCAAAAGGAAACCCCCGACGTTCTGCGCGCCGTTCAGCTCATGGCATCCGAAAGCAAACTCAAAATCATTAAATTCGCACCCAAGCCCGTGGCGCCGCGCACTTTCTATGCCGACTGGCCCATCCAGATGGAGGTCCAGGGATCTTACAACGCCCTGGGCGGCTTCTTCGAGAAGGTGGGGCAATTCAGGCGCATCGTAAACGTCGACGATATCAACATAAAAAACCTTGAGGGCTCGACAGATCCCACGCGAACCCTCAGTTCCACTTGTACAGCCACAACCTTTGTATATCGGGAAGATCAGGGCACCGTTCCCGTCAAATAGGATAGAAATGCTCAGGAAATCATTGCATTTATGGTTTGCAGCTCTGGGATGGGTCGCCGTTCTTGTGCCCACTGCGGCCATCGGGCAGACTCCGGCAATGAACACCGGAACCGCCGGAAAACCTGCGTCGATCGTGGAGGCCAAGACGATCTACCGGGGGGCCCGCTATGAACCGAGCAATCGCCCCGACCCATTTCTCAATCCCCTCCTGAGAAAGAAGGGTGGTGCCGCCGACGAGGAAGTCCCCAGAGGGACCCCGCCCCCCGGCATCGCCGGCATGTACAGCAACGAGGTGGAATTGCTCGGCATGTCGTTGGCCACCGCGGGAAAAACGGCAGTTTTTAAAGGAACCGATAAACGAGTCTATTTCCTGCGCGAAGGGGATCGCTTGTTTGATGGCTACATAAAGGCCATCAACATCGACTCCGTACTGTTGATCCGCGAGACCAAGCTGAGAAGCGGTAAGGTCTTGACCCAGGAAATAACCAAGCGTCTCAGAACTTGATAGGAATAGCCGCCATGAGAATGCGATCCTTCGATATCAGGGGCCTGGCCACAACCATCAGAACCCATCGCAGTGTATGGGGCACCGTTCTGCTCGCCCTGCTGCTGCTCGCCTTATCCCCTCGGGGATTTACGCAAGAGCAAGGCGCCGCCCTAAAGCTGCCTAAGGGGGTCGAATCCCTCGACCTGCCGTATCTGGGAGATAAGGGGGTGATGGAGAAGCTGTCCAAGGCGCCGAGTGGTCTCATCACGAATGTCACGACTTCCCAGGAGGGCAAGAATCTGGTGGTCGCCGTCAGCAGCAGCTGCCAGCCGGCATACCAGGAGTTCAATCTCAGCAATCCTTCGCGGCTCGTCGTGGACTTTCTGAATGTCGAGAATAGAGCGTCCGTCCAGAACTACCCCATCGCAGCTGCCGGAGTAAAACAGCTCCGCATTCGTCAATTTCAGAGCACAGATCCCAAGATCGCCCGGCTGGTTTTTGATCTCGATAAGAGCTACGGCAGCCATGAGATCGCAGCCGACAGCCAGGGTGTGCGCATCACGTTCCACCCGGGCGCAGGCCCCGCGGCCGAAGCTCCCAAGACCGCGGCACCGGCTCCGGCACCCACTACCCTGAGTGCCGATTCAGGCTCGAAACGCCCGGTGGCACCCGAAGGGCTCAAGGCCCCGGCCCCGACTCCGGCATCAACCGCCGCAAACGTCGATCCAAGCTCGAGGCGTCCGGCCGCACCACAAAAGCTGGAACAGACGCCGGCCATTGCCGCGCAGCCGCCCGATACCTTGCCCGCCGTCATCCCGGTGATCAGCGATCTTTCCGCGTCTGAAATTCCACAGAGCGCCCTGGCTTCGGCTTCGTCCCAGCCGTCGGTTCACGTTGCACCGCCTCAGCCCCGAGCGAAACCGGCTCCGCAGCAGCCCGCAGCGCTCCCGGTTCAGCCCCCTCCCGCCCCGGCAGCCAATGCCCTGCAGGACGGGTGGGCCGGACCTCCCTTGACACTGGACCTGGTCAACATCGCTCTCGTCGACTTCTTCCGCCTGATGTCAGAAGAGGGCGGCATCAACATCGTGGTCGATCCCGAAGTCAAAGGGACTACTTCGATCAAGATGGCCAAAGCGCCCTGGGACCAGATCTTCGATGTCGTTCTGAGGAACAACAGCCTTGAAAAACAGATAGACGGCAACGTTGTCCGCATCGCTACCAAGAAGACCATCCAAGCCGAGGCAAAACAGGTCGAAGATCTCAAAAAGGCGCAGTTGCTTGCGGCAGACGTGGTAACACGCGTGCGGCGCTTGAATTACGCAGAAGCGGACGCCTTGAATACGGCCCTGAAGGACCAGATGACCGTCCGCGGCACCCTCCTGGTGGACAAGAGAAGCGGTTCGCTCGTGATCACGGATATTCCGAGCTCCGTCGACAACATCATGCATCTCGTCGACCAGCTCGACACCCCGGAACCCCAGGTCGAGATTGAGGCACGCATCGTTTCAGGAACCCGGGATTTCGCGCGCGACATCGGAGTCCAGTTCGGGTTTGTGCAGGGGAACCTGCAGCGGGTTACTGTCGGTGGACCCAATACCTTTGGTACCATCGGCGGAACTCGGCCGTCTGCGACACCAACGAACACGTTTGCCGCCGGGAATCCGAACAATGGCCGGGGCGCTTCGCAGGATACGTCGAGCCAGTCCGGCGGTATAAGCACCGGACCCAACGCAGCCAACAATCCGGGCAATTTCAACGTAAACCTCCCCTCGAAGTTGCCGTTCGGAGGCGCGGGCATCTCGGTGGGAAACATCTTTGACACCTTCCTCCTCGACGCCGCAATCACGGCAGGAGAGAGCAAAGGGCAGGCGAAACTGATTTCCCAGCCGAAGCTGACAACCCAGAACAACAGTCCCGGCTCGATTACCCAGGGTTTGCGTTTCCCAGTTCAGGTAATCGCCAACAACACCGTAACGGTTCAGTTCCAGAACGCCGCTCTTACACTGACCGTCACCCCGCAGATCACCTCGGAAGGCAACATCGTCCTCGACCTCAAAGTTGAAAACAATACGCCCGACTTCACGCGGCAGGTGCAGGGGATCCCCTCCATCCGTATGAGTGAATCCACCACGCGCGTGCTGGTGAGCGACGGCGGGACCACGGTAATAGGCGGCATCCTGATCGACAACGAGCAGACCCAGGAGGACAAGGTTCCAGGGCTGGCTTCGTTGCCGATCTTCGGAAACCTCTTCAAGCACACATCGGTCTCCCACAACACGCAGGAGGTATTGTTCTTCATAACTCCGAAGATCGTGAAGTAGGGCGGCTCATGTTTCAATCCATCCTGTCGAAACTCGTGACCCGGACGGGTGCGCGCTGGGCCATGATCGTGGGTGTCGACGGCGTCCTTCTCGAGACCAACAGCAGGTCTTTCCGGACCCAGGCCGAAGGTCTGGCAGCGGAATACGGCCTTTTCTATCGGGCTTCCCGCAAGGCAGCCGGCGACACCGACATGGGTGGACTTCTCAGTTCCCTGCTCGTCACCCAGCAGGGAAAACTCCTGTTCCAGACCTTGACCGGCGACTACTTCCTCATCCTGCTGCTGGAACCGGATGCGCATGCCGGAAAAGCACTCTACGAGATGTCTCGTCTCACCGAGACAATCGAGCGGGAATTGGTATTCTGACATCGTCGCACCGCACTCGATGCACGACCGCTTCAGACCTCCGGCATCCGACCAGGCGCAGTTTCATCCTTGGCCGGGTGCCGGACGGTACCGGCTCGCGGCAGTGGGTGTTTCGTGGTTTGATTTCATCAAAACTATTGAAGAGATTGAAGAAATCAAGCGCGGCTGGGTTTGACAACCCTCACCTTTGATGCTATCATCCCCGCCGTCAAACCGGGCATCCGGGAAGAAAGCTGGCTGCCGGACAGGAACACCAGTGGCCGGGGCAAGCGCCCGAACAACATCCTTCGATACACTCGCAGTCCAAGCTCGACGTTCCGTCATGCCCCACGTTCTCTGAAAGGTCAAACCATTGGGAACCGAGGAGATTTTGGTTGTCTACTACATGAGGGCACGCAGTTCGAGTCTGAGGTGGTCAGAAGACCTCCAAAGGCCATAGGAAGCGCTCCATGAACATCAAGGAAGTGAAGGATCTCATCCAGGATATCCTGCAGAGCGACATCAGCGAATTCGAGTTGGAACACACCGGAACCAAGGTGAGGTTGCGCCGCGGGTTTGCCCCCGGCGAGGGCACCACCATTTCACATCCTCATGTCCTCGCCAGACCGTTGCCGGCCGGACGTGAAGCCGACGCCTCTGCAGCCGGAGCCCTTGCATCCTCCGCCGCCAGAGAAGAGGCGGCTTCGGAGGAGGGACTTCACATCATCACTTCACCGATCGTCGGCACATTCTATCGTGCACCCGCACCGGGGGCGGAGCCTTACACCAAGATCGGCGCCAAGGTCGAAGTCGGCACGATCCTGTGCATCGTGGAAGCGATGAAACTCATGAACGAGATCCCATCCGACGTCGCCGGCGAAATCGTTGAAATTCATACCGAAAACGGCCATCCTGTCGAATTCGGGCAGAAGCTTTTTGCCATCCGGCAGCGCAAGTAGGCGAGCTTTTCATGTTCCGTAAGATACTGATAGCAAATCGTGGTGAGATCGCGCTTCGGGTCATCTGCGCCTGCAAGGAGATGGGAATCCCAACGGTTGCCGTGTACTCGCAGGCCGACCAGAACTCGCTGCCTGTGCGCTTCGCGGACGAAGCAGTCTGCATCGGCCCTCCTCCCAGCGCGGAGAGTTACCTCAATATCCCGGCCGTCATCAGCGCCGCGGAGATCACCAACGCCGACGCCATCCATCCCGGCTATGGTTTTCTGGCGGAGAGCGCGTACTTTGCCGAGGTGTGTGAGGCCTGCGGATTGACCTTCATCGGCCCGTCACCCGAAGTCATCCGACTCATGGGCAACAAGGAGGCCGCACGCAAGGTCATGCGCGAGGCGGGCGTCCCCATCGTGCCGGGAAGCGAAAAGATCAAGGGCCCGATTGCAGCCGTGCTCGAGCGCGCGGAGGAGATCGGCTATCCGCTCATCCTGAAAGCATCTAACGGCGGTGGCGGCAAGGGAATGCGGATCGTGAATTCGCCCGCCGAGCTGCCGGAAGCCATTGAGGTGGCTCGCAACGAGTCTCAGGCCGCATTCGGCTCTTCAGATATCTACATGGAGAAATATCTGCCGGCGGCCCGCCACATAGAATTCCAGGTGCTCGCCGACCATTACGGGAATGTGGTGCATCTCGGTGAGAGGGAATGCTCCATCCAGCGCCGCTATCAGAAACTGATCGAGGAGGCGCCCTCAACCTATGTCACACCCGAATTGCGCTCGGAAGTGGGAAATCTAGTCGTGACGGCAATGCAGCAGGTAAACTACACCAACGCCGGAACGCTCGAGTTCATTTTCGACGACCGGGGCAAATACTACTTCATGGAAATGAACACTCGCATCCAGGTCGAGCATCCGGTTACCGAAATGATCACTGGCATGGATCTGGTAAAGCAACAGATCCGGATCGCAGGGCACGAGAGATTGGGCTTCCGCCAGGAAGACATCGTCTTCCGGGGCAGCGCCATGGAGTGTCGCATCAACGCAGAATGCCCGGACACCTACCTGCCCTTCCCGGGCAAGCTCACAGCCTTCCATCCGCCGAGCGGTTGCGGGGTGCGCGTCGACACGGCCGCTTACGACGAATGTGTCGTGACTCCCCATTACGACTCCCTGATCGCAAAGCTGATCAGCTACGCAGAAAACCGCAACGACACCATCTGCCGGATGAAGCGTGCCCTGGACATGACAATCATCGAAGGAGTGAAAACCACGATCCCCCTGCACCAGCGCATCCTCAGCGACCAGGACTTTCTTGACGGCCGCATCACCACACGCTTCCTTGACCGCTACGCGCAACGCTGACGCCGATGGCATGGAAGCTTCCCCCGGTTTACCCCATTACCGATCTGAGGCTGTCGGGCAGGACAAGCCACCTGTCAATCGTGCGCGAGCTGGTGCGGGGCGGTGCTTCCCTTGTCCAGATCCGTGACAAGCAAACCCCGGTGCGTGAGCTGCTTGACGACATTCGTCGCTGCGTGGAGTACGCCGCCCGGTTCGGCGTCTCCATCATCGTAAACGATCGCTGCGACCTCGCTATGCTCAGCGGAGCCGCGGGGGTGCACCTCGGCCAGGACGACCTGCCGCCCGCCGCCGCGCGGGTCGTATTAGGGGAAGAAGCGCTGCTGGGGTTCTCGACTCACTCGAGGGCACAGGTGCGGCAGTCAAACAGTCTGCCGGTTCAATACATCGGTTTTGGCCCGGTCTACGCCACTTCCACAAAGCGCAACCACTCTCCGGCCGTCGGGGTGACAGAGTTGCGGCAAGCGTGCCGGCAATCGAGCCGGCCCGTCGTGGCCATCGGGGGCATTGAATTGGAGCACATACCCCGCGTGCTGGAAGCAGGAGCCGCCAGCGCCGCCGTCATTTCGACCCTGATGCAGGCAAAGAGCCTGGCCCGCCGGATGGAGCAGCTTCTGAAGGCTGCGGCCCGGGCATAGATTCCGCTGAGAGTCTCAATCCCAGGCGTTGAAACCACCGATGTACGCTGCGGGTCGCCAAACATGCACGTGCATCGGCGTCCATGGCGGTTCTGTTCCGATGCCATCACAGATTACCCGGCGCAGGCAGCTTCGACTTCCTCGATCGTGCTCGGCGCGTGGGTGCCGAGGATCCGATACCCGGTCTCGGTCACCAGGACATCATCTTCCACGCGTATACCTCCGAAGTCGCGGTAGCGCTCGAGCATGTCATAGTTGATGAACTGCTCGTGTTTGCGCTCCGCCTTCCACTGCTCGATCAGCGCCGGGATAAAATAGATGCCCGGTTCACAGGTGATCACAAACCCCGCGCGGAGCGGCGCGGCCAGACGAAGGTAACAGAGTCCGAATTGCGGACTGCGCTGCGTCCCTGCATAGCCGACGTGCTGTTCGCCCAGGTCTTCCATATCGTGCACATCGAGCCCCATCATGTGACCGAGTCCGCACTGGAAGAACATCGCATGCGCCCCGTGTTCCACCGCTTCGTTTACATCCCCTTTCATAAGTCCGAGCTGCTTCAGCCCCGAAGCCAGAGTCCGGCAGGCCAGCAGGTGGATTTCACGGTGTGGCACACCCGGTTTGATTGCCAGGAGTGCCTTCTGCTGGGCATCGAGGACGATGCGGTACACCTCGTGCTGACGATCGGTGAACTTGCCGCTTACGGGGAATGTGCGTGTCAGGTCACCGGCGTAGTGGAGCTCCGACTCCGCGCCGCAGTCGTTGACTATGATGTTGCCGTTCTGCATCACGTTGCCATGATAGTGATTGTGAAGCGTCTCGCCGTGGATCGAAAAAATGATCGGGAATGCGAGATCCCCTCCTCGCGCCAGAGCGATTCCATGCATGGCGCCGGCGATTTCGCGCTCGATCATGCCTGCGCGCGCCATCTTCATGGCATATGTCTGCATCTCGCAGCTGATATTGATAGCCTTTTCGATTTCAGCGATTTCTTCCGGCGCCTTGATGGAGCGCTGTGCCACGACCGCCTTCGTAAATTCCACCGAGGCATACGCTTTCGCAAAGGAAGGGTGGATCCCGAGCAAGTGCTCAATCTTCAAGATGTTTTCAGGCCGGTAGGCGGGGAGGTAGTGGATCGTGCGCCCTTTGCGCATTGCTTCCTCAATGCTCTCTCTGAGGCTCGCGGCCCGCAACGCCAGGCTCACCCCGACCGATGCCGCCCGGTCACGCAAAAGCGGCTGTGGTCCCGTCCAAACTATGTCCGCAACCGTCGGATCATCGCCGAACAGGGTTTCCGTCCCGCTGTCGACATCCAACGCGGCCGCCAGCCCCGGAGAGTCGAGGCCCCAGTAGTAGAGGAAAGAACTGTCCTGACGGAATGTGTACTGGTTGGCCGGGTAATTCATCGGGCTTTCCTCATTCCCAAGAAACAGGAGGAGTCCCGACTTGACGGATTTCCTGAGTATCTCTCTGCGGCGAACATAGATTTCACGGGAAAACATAAAGGGTCCTTTCAGCTCTGGGTCCGTTCTCCCAGTGGAGAAACGGACGATTTTGTAACAGCAGGCCAGCGGTTGGCAGAAACCGGTTATTTCACCATTCTTTCCAGCACCTCGATCTGTTCCTGAGTCCCGAGGACAACCAGGACACTCCCCTTTTCGACCTTCGAGGCTGCCTTCGGCTGCAGATTAAAAGAGCCATCCGCTTTCCGCATGGCCAGCACCAGCGCACCGGCCACGCCGCGGATGTCGGCTTCCTCCAGACTCTTGCCGACCAGTGCCGAATGCTCGGAAACAGCCAATTCGAAGAGGCTGTATTCGACCTGGCCGCCGTGTGTGACCAGATCAAGGAAATCGCTGGTCACGGGCCGGGTCGCAAGCGCGGCCATCCGGAGGCCTGAAATGAAATAAGGCGAGATGACACGGTCGGCGCCTGCCATGAGGAGCTTCTTCTCGGTATCCCGGAGTCCCGCCCGGGCAACGATGCGCAGGCCTGGATTCAGGGCGCGGGCAGACAGGGTTACATAGACATTGGCCACATCCGAATCCGAGCAGGCGACCAGGCCCTTGGCGGTCTTAATGCCCGCCTGCAGGAGCGTTTCGTCCGAGGTAGCGTCGCCGATGATGTGAGGCGCGCCTTTGAGTTCGAGCTCGGCGGTGGTCTCCGGCTTGCTGTCGATCACGACGAATGGAACCTTTGAGGATGCAAAGACTTGCGACACCTGGTGGCCGACCCTGCCGTAGCCGCAGATGATGTAATGTTGGCTCATTTCTCTGATTCTCTGGTTCATCCTTTTCCTCTTCCGGTACCCGGACATCTCGCCTTCAACGATGATCTCGACCGCACGCCCGCCGGCGTAAACGGCGGTGCCCACTCCGGATACGGCGATAAACATGGTAAAGATCTCGCCCGCGTGCGATAAGGGGTGTACCTCCTGGAAGCCGATCGTGAATAAGGTGATGACTACCATATAAGTAGAGTCGAGAAGGTTCCAGCCTTCGATGAGGATATAGCCGCTGATACCCACCACGACGATGATCAGCAGGAGCAATCCCGCAGGCAGCAATCTCCGAAGGGGATGCATGGCAGTCCGATAAAATCAGCAATCAGGAATAATCATGCCGCCGAATCAGCGGCGCGCCCATTCTATCTGGGAATTCGGCGACAGGATATCAATTTCCAACTCTCCACCCGGCCCCGGATGCCCGAGCCCCTTGCGCGCCCACTGAGACCGCGGTTCATCGTGCCAACGTTTCCGGTCAGGCACCTGCAGGCGTGCGTGTGCGGATTTGGGCGCGATTGATTCTCGGCGACGGTCAGCCGACCGGATGTACGATTCCAGACCGAGATCATGTCGATCTGTCGAAAACAGTAAGCCAGGGAGAGAGGATCGATCTTGAATAGCTGGGGTAGGCCTCGAGGATCAGGTCAGGACCGGCCTGCAGGCTGCGACTGATGCGGAAGCGCGGCGCTTCTCCCGCCGACGGGTAGCCCGCGCCACCTACCGACGGCACCGCCTGCCTGCCGCCGAGGACCATGGGAGCGATGATAAATTGAAACTTGTCGACCAGACGCGCTGACAGGAACGACCAGTGAACCTCACTGCCCCCCTCGACGAGCAGTCCGAGAACCTTGCGCTCCCCCAACTCCCGCAATACTCGATTCAAGTCCAGTCCTTCGGGGCCGTGCTCCACCGGGACGATCTCGGCTCCAGCGGCTTCGAGTTCCCGCCTGCGCTGCAGGGGTGCATCCGGCCGGCAGAAGATCAGGACATGCGGCGCCGGATCCGATCGGAAAAGCCGGGCGCCCGGTGGAGTACGCAAGAGGCTGTCGAGCACCACGGTTATGAGTGGACGGGCCTTGGGCAGCTTGCCCCGGTAGGTGAGTTGCGGGTCGTCCGCCAGGATGGTGCCGATGCCTACCAGCAGAGCATCCAGCTGCAGCCGCAGCTGCTGGCCGAATTTGCGGGCTTCGTCGGAGGTGATCCGGGCACCGGGATTGCCGGCGGCCGCAATCCTGCCGTCCAGAGACATCCCCACCTTGCCGACCACGAGCGGCAGGCCCGTGGTCACATGGCAAGCAAACGGCTCGATATTGCGCCCGGCCTCGGCCTGCAACAATCCCAGTTCAACATCGATATCCGCGGCGCGCAGCGCACCGATTCCTTTGCCGGACACGATCGGGTTGGGATCGACCCGCGCCACGATCACCCGACGGACACCCGCGGCAATCAGTGCCGAGGCACAGGGTGGCGTCCGGCCGTAGTGGACACAAGGCTCGAGGGTCACGTAGGCGGTGGAGCCCCGGGCCTGGATCCCAGCCTCCGCGAGGGCGCGCACCTCGGCATGATCGCGGGTTGCGTATTCGTGCCAGCCCTGTCCCACCACCTCGTCTCCTTGAGCGATCACACACCCGACGGGGGGATTCGGGCTGGCCAGACCTAGTGACTTCCCGGCGAGCGCCAAGGCCCGGCGCATGAACTTCCGGTCTTGTGGATTCACTCTGTTCACCAAAGTCCCGATGCCTCAAAGGCAAAATCTCAACCCGGAGGAGGCTGAGGGCACGTAGGCGGACTATATCGGCGTGGTCTGCGCCCTCCGCGTTGAGATTCTCAGCCGGAGAGCTGGATCCGCAGTCTCCGGACCCGCTTGCGGTCGGCGTCGAGGATTTGGACCCGCATGCCCTCGAAGTCGAACTCCTCACCCGGCGCAGGAATGCGCCCCAGGTAGGACGAGATCAGTCCCGCTACTGTGGAAGCATCGGAGCCCGCGAACTTTTTCCCCGCCAACTCCTCCAAATGGTAGATTTCGGTGCTTCCCCGGAAGACGAAGCTCTTCGGACTCTCCTCGACGATCTCGCTCACTTTCGCCTGGTCCTCATCGCGGATCTCCCCGACAATCTCCTCCACCAGATCCTCGATGGTGACGAGTCCGGCGACGCCGCCGAATTCGTCGATGACGATGGCCGTGTGATCCCCGCGCACCTGCAGCTCCTTCAGCAGCGCCGAAACGCGCTTGGTCTCGGGAACAAACAACGCAGGATGAACCAGGCCGGTGATCAATTCAGAGTCCTTTCCTTGCGAATATTGCGCCAGAAGCTGCCGGATGTAAGCGATCCCGATGATGTGATCGACATCGCCCCGGTAGATCGGGATGCGCGAGTGGCGGCTTGCCACCATGATGTCGCGCAGTTCACCCATCGTAGCATCCTCGCTGCAGGCCGCGATCCTCGTGCGCGGGGTCATAACTTCACGCACGAGGGTATCCCCAAATTCGACAACCGACTGGATGAGCCGGGTGTCCTCCTTTTCAAGGATCCCCTCGTCTTCCCCGATCTCGAGGTAAGCCTGGATCTCCTCCCCGGTGGTCTCCTCGCCGGCAGGGCCGGCGGGGGGTTCAGTTTCATGATAGAGGCGCTGGAAGAGGTTCAATACGTGCGACAAGGGCAGGGCCAGAAGGCGGCACGCTGCGATGAGCGGATTCAGAAAGCGCAGCAGCAGGATCAGTTTCTTCTCGGATTCGTTCTGGGTCATCAGCCGCGGCAGCAGTTGCCGCAGGAGAACGGAGGCTGCCAGTGCGATGGCGATCGCCCAGGCCAGACCCCAGACTGGCCAGCGCTTCATGCTCACGTGGGTGATCAGAATCGCGACGATGATGAGTGCGACCTGGATCCCGAGATGCAGAGGGAGAAAAAGATGGCTCTTGTTTTCGATGACCAGCTCCAGCAGCGGCGGTGTCTTCTCGTCTTCGCGCTCGAGGCTCATCCGCAAGGTCACCGGGCTGGCAGCAAGCAGGGCGCCCTCCAGCATCGACAGCAGAAACAGACCAGTGGCGCCGGCCACGATGCCCGCGATCTCCAGATAGAAGAGTATCATGTCGCGTCTCTCATTTCGGCCAGCGGCCCTTCGTACTCCCTGGTCCGCCGGCGCAGCAGTTGTTGCTGCAACCGGTTCATCCCGCCTGCGTCGGCCTCGTGATTGTAACCCAGGAGGTGCAAAATCCCGTGCACCAGGAGCTTGCGCATCTCCCGTTCCGGCCGGTTGCGCCAGCGGCGCGCCTGGCGCCAGGCGATCTCAGGCGCGATCACGATCTCCCCAAGGAAGGAGGATCCTTCCACTACTTCGCCTTGATAGCCGAAGCTAAGAACGTCGGTCGCGTAGTCACGGCCCAAATACTGCCGGTTCAGACCCCGCATCCTGCGCGCGCTCACGAAAACCACGGCGAGCGTACGCTCCCGCACCTCCAACGCGCACAGGACTCCGTCGCAGAACGCAGACACGGCATACCGGAAGATCTTAAATCGCCTTTGCGTGTTTAGGACTTGAGTTCGTGAGGGGGATTTTATCTGGTCTCTCTTCGACAGCTTTGAAATCATAACCGGGATAGTCGAGGCGATGATGATAGAAGCCCGTCAGGATCTTGAAGAACGACTCCTTGGCCAGACCGATTTCACGCAAAGTGATATCGCATTCGTCGAGCTGGTTGTCGGCCAGAACCGAGTCGACCAGGCGATCTATCATGCCTTGAAGCTGTGCCGGTGACGGATCGGTCAGCGTCCGGGACGCGGCTTCGATGCAATCCGCCATCATCAGGATGGCCGCTTCTTTGGTCTGCGGCTTCGGACCCGGGTAGCGGAAATCCACTTCGTCGATCTCCTGCTCCTTGCCATTGATCGCGTCGAGCGCCTTGCGATAAAAGTAGGACATGATCCGGGTGCCGTGGTGCTGCGGAATGAGGTCGCAGATATCCTGAGTCAGGCCCATTTCCTTGGCCAGTTCGAGCCCGTCCTTGACATGGCTCGCGATGATCAGGCAGCTCATGTTCGGCGACAGCGCCTCGTGCTTGTTGATGCCAAACGACTGATTCTCGACGTAGTACTCGGGCTTGAGCATCTTGCCAAGATCGTGATAGTAGGCCCCGACCCGCACCAGGAGAGAGTTCGCTTCGATTGCCTCGGCGGCAGTTTCGGCGAGCGTTGCCAGCATCAGGCTGTGATGATAGGTGCCGGGGGCTTCCACTGAAAGACGGCGCAGCATCGGAGCGTTGAGGTTCGACAGCTCCAGCAGCCGGATATCGGTGGTGATCTTGAACAACGACTCGAGAGTCGGCAGCAGGGTGGATGCCAGGGCGGACGCCAGTGCGCCACTGATGAACCCGGAGCTCAGCTGCAGGGTTGTACCCCAGAAGGTCATGGGAGCCTGGCGCAGGCAATCGATCCCCAGGATGCATGTCATGTTCACGACACCGATCGTCAGGCCCGCCTTCAGAATCGCAGCCCGGTCCTTGTAGTGCCGGACGCTGTAAACTCCCGCGAGGCTGCCCAGCACGGCATAGGCGGCAATATAGCTGTCCCCGTAAAAGAGGCCGGTAAGCGTCGCCACCAGCAGCGAGGTCATGATTCCCAGATTGACGTCCACGAGCAACGCGACCAGGATCGCACCGAATGCGAACGGGATCATGTAGTAGAGCTGGAACAGCCCTGGGAAAGCCTCCGCCGGCAAGCGCTCGCTCAGGATGTCGGAGAGCCCGGTGAGCAGGCGGATGACGACAAAGACGGCGACCAGCACCAGCAGGATCAGAAGCGTCTGGTGCCGGATCTTCCTGTGGCGGTGCTGGTAAAGAATGAAGGAGCGCCAGAGGCCGTAAAGGAAGGCAGCAATGAAAAAGAAAAATCCGACGAACTGTGCCAGGAATGAATGTGGTCTTTGTTCTCTCCGCAGCGCCTCGAGTTGCACGACCATCGCCGGGGTGACTATCTCCCCCTTGCGCACGATGGGCTTGCCCTGTTTGATGGTAATTTCCACGGGCGCGACCCGGGAACCCGCGGCTTCGCGCCGCACCTCCGTTTCTGTCTGATTGTACAGGAGGTTAGGGACCAGCAGGGTGTCCAGGAAGCCCAGCAACTGTGCGCGGTCACGCGCTGAAAGCTCGGCGAACTCGGATTGGAGCTGCCGCAGGTACTCGCGCGCTGCAGTGCGATTGCGCGCCATGTAGGCTTCCGCCAGAGTGCGCTCTGCAGGCTGCGTATTGTCGCGCACGACGATGCCCCTGCGTTGATCCCGGAGAAACTGTGACCAGCCCTCGTCGTCGACGATGCAACCGCGAAGCACCGTATCCAGGATCCGGACGATCCGCCCTTCGAGCGAAGCATTGAACCTCTCCTGCAGCAGGAGCGGCAAGACCTTGGGGGGCACCGTTCTGCCTAAGCTTGATTCCAGCTCTGGCAGGAGTTCTGCCTTCTCGGCTGCCTCCAGCACACCTTTGGACGGCACTTTTTTCTCGGCCAGGATGTTGCGCGCTGTAGAGAAGGCCTGACCAAGGTCGCGCTCGATCCGGACAATGAGCGCCCCGTTGAAGTCATAGACGGCCTGGCTGCGCTCACGCGCCGCTGCCCGCTCTTGCGCCGTGGCTGGCTGGTCCTGATAAATAACATCCTGCAGGGCGCGAACTTCCGAGGTAGCGACATCCCCTGCCTGGTATTCAGGAACGGAATGATAATGGAACACGACGAGAAGGACGGTCAGCACGACCGCTGCGCCCAATCCCACCAGTAGGTCGATCCGGGTCAGTTGGCTGCGGAGGTTTTCGGAGATCTTTTGAAGAGAATTGTGCCCGGGCCGGTCCCGTTTCCCAAATTTAGCTACTGCAGGCATTTGTCACCCGCCCAAAACCTCATAGTATAACATAACTACGCCAAGCCGGGTGTGCCCCGCCGGCACGTCGCATCCAGCTTTCATCCAAAGCCCTAACGCAGACGAAACAGAGCGCAGCCGGCACTCCCCGCTGCCCTCCGCGCCCTCTGCGTCATTCATTTCTTCTAGCAAATAATCTTGGAGCAGAGCACGCGCGGGGGCTTCCCTGCCGTCAGCCTTGGGACCGCAGTTTTCTTATTTCTTTGGCGAGCGCGGGGACGACGGTGAACAGGTCACCGACGATCCCGTAGTCGGCGAGCTTGAAGATCGGTGCTTCGGGATCTTTGTTGATGGCAACAATGTATTTGGACGACGACATGCCGGCCAGGTGCTGAATCGCTCCGCTGATGCCGCATGCGATGTAAAGTGTGGGCGAGACTGTCTTGCCCGTCTGGCCGACCTGGTGCTGATGATCGATCCATCCCGCATCGACCGCTGCACGTGAGGCGCCGAGGGCAGCGCCGAGCGCATCCGCCAGATCCTGCACAATCGGGAAGTTTTCGGGGCCCTTGATCCCGCGCCCGCCGGAAACCACGATATTGGCCTCCGTCAATTCCACTTTCGCCCCTGCCGCAGACTGGATTCCGACGACCCGAGCCCGGATTTGTTCAGGCTTCAACTCCGGCGTGAAAGCAGCCGTTTCGGCGGTGCGGGAAGTATCGGGCGCACCCAGAGAGAAGACATTGGGCCGCAGTGTCGCGACCGCAGGCAGCATCGCAGGCCTGACCCGGGCAAACGCCTTGCCGGCATAGATTGGGCGCACGCATTCGAGTTGCTTTCCCTCGATGATCCGGATGTCAGTGCAATCCTGTGCCAGGCCGGCGCGCAACTTGGCGGCAACTCTCGGGAGGACATCCCGGCCCATCGCAGTTGCAGAGCCCAGGATAATGCGTGGATTCACCTGCCCGGCGGCCTGACCGATGGTCGATGCAAATCCCTCGGTCGAATAGGAGACGAGCAGTTCGTGGCGTGCCAGCAGGATCTTGTCGGCACCGTGATGCGCGAGATTCATCGCAGGTTCTTTCGGCCCGATGAAGAGGGCCGTGACGGGTTCCTGCAGAGTGTCCGCCAGCTTTCGCGCTGCGCCGACCGCCTCGAGAGAGGGTTTTTTGACCACTCCTTCCCGCTCCTCAACGAAGACCAGAATCCCCTGTGCCATCAGCTTTCCCTCCATCAAATCCCAATAACGAGACACAGATCATGAATGACAGACGAACGGCCGGTCTCTCATCTGTTTTCATTCGTCATTCGTCACTCGCTTCAGATGATTTTCGCTTCCTCGTGCAGCAGCCGGACCAGTGCGGGGACCGTTTCCGCGACATCGCCGGTGAGAATCCTTCCCGGCGGACGCGCCGGCGGCAGTGTGACCTCTTCGACAGCAAGCCTGGGCTGGAGGTCTTGCGGCATCAGCCCCAGGGAATCCGGAGTGCGGACGGCGATGGTCTTTTTCTTGGCAGCCATGATACCCTTGAGCGATGCGTAGCGCGGCGTGTTGAGGTCTTTCTGCGCCGTGAAAACGGCCGGCAGGCTTCCCTCCACGATCTCGCGCGCTCCTTCGATCTCCCGTTCGGCTCGGAACCTGCCTTCTCCGATTTCCAGCTTCACGATCACCGACACCTGCGGCAGGTCCAGCAGTTCCGCGACCACGGACGGCACGATTCCGTTATCCACGCCAATGGCGTGCTTTCCGAAAAGGATTATGTCGGGGCTGAGCTCGCGGCAGACACGTGCCAATGCAGTTCCGATGGCAAGGGAGTCGGCATTCTCCATCGCCTCGTCCTGCACCAGGATACCCGAGTCGGCGCCCATCGCCAGGCAGGTCCGCAGTCCGGCGGTGGCTTTTTCACTTCCAGCGCCGAGGACGATGACCTCACCGCCTGACTTTTCCTTGATTCGGAGCGCCTCTTCCACAGCGTACTCGTCGTAGGGATTCACCACGAAGGAGACATCCGCAATATTTACCGCCTTGCCGCCGGGAGCGACTTTCACCTTGATGGCAGTATCGGGGACGTACTTGACACAGACGATAATTTTCATGCAGCAAGCCTCCTATCTAATGTCGAAGTCCGGTGACAGGCTACCTGTTTCCTGATCTTCAGCGCTCGAAGCGCCTCAACAGAATGCAGGCATTGGTGCCGCCGAAGCCGAAGCTGTTCGTGAGCGCATAGCGGATATGCGCCCGGCGCGCCTTGTTGGGCACATAATCGAGGTCGCACTCCGGGTCCGCGTTGTCCTGGTTGATGGTCGGGTGCATGATCTGATCCCGGATGGTCAGTGCTGTAACCCCTGCTTCCATCGCGCCGGCCGCACCCAGCAGATGGCCGATCATGGATTTAGTGGAGCTCACGGCAAGCTTGCCGGCGTGCTCTCCGAAGACGGTGCGGATCGCGGCAGTTTCGGTTCTGTCGTTGGGCTGCGTGGAAGTCCCGTGCGCGTTGATGTAATCGACCTGATCCGGAGTGACGCCCGCGCCTTTGAGTGCCATGCGCATGGCCCGCACGGCACCGTCGCCCCCCGGCGGGGGTGCTGTAATGTGATAGGCGTCGCCGGACATGCCGTAGCCAACCACTTCGGCGTATATCTTGGCGCCCCTTCCGAGAGCGTGATCGAGCGCTTCGAGGATCAGAATGCCCGCGCCTTCGCCCAGAACGAAGCCATCACGGTCCCGGTCGAAAGGACGGCTGGCCCGTGTCGGCTCATCATTGCGGGTCGACAGCGCTTTCATGGCATCAAACCCGCCCACGCCCAAAGGAGTGATGGCGGCCTCGCTCCCCCCCGCGATCATGATTTCCGCATCCCCGCGCTCGATGATTCTGAAGGAGTCGCCGACTGCGTGACTGCCGGCAGAACAGGCCGTGCACGGCGCCGAATTCGGCCCGCGCGCGCCGAACTGCATCGACACGCGGCCCGCGGCAAGATTCACGATGCTCGATGGAATGAAGAAGGGAGAGATCCGCCTCGGGCCATGGGCGAGCAGGGCCAGGTGTTCGGCCTCGATGCTGCCGAAGCCGCCGATGCCCGAGCCTATGATCACCCCCACAGAGTCCCCTGCCACGCCGTCCCAGCGCGCAAGCCCGGCATCCCGCATGGCGTACTCCGACGCGGCCACGGCGTAGTGGATGAAGGTGTCCATCTTTTTTACTTCCTTCTTCTCCATGAACAGCGTGGGGTCAAAGCTCTTGATCTCAGCTGCAATCCTGGTCGGAAACTGAGAAGCGTCGAAGCGCGTAATCGGCCCGACTCCCGATCGCCCATCCAGCAGACCTCGCCACGTCTCCTGGGTACCGTTCCCCAGAGGAGTCACGAGGCCAACGCCGGTGATGACTACGCGCCGCTTCACAGTCGGGATTTCTCCAGCTAATTGACGTGGGATTCGATATAGTCGATCGCGTTCTTGACGGTCCGGATCTTCTCCGCATCCTCATCGGGGATTTCGATGCCGAATGCCTCTTCGAACGCCATCACCAGCTCGATGGTATCGAGCGAGTCGGCGCCGAGGTCGTCGACAAACGATGCCACGGCCGTGACTTCCCCCTCACTGACACCCAACTGATCCACGATGATGGACTTCACTTTCTCTTCAACAGACGCCATGTAACCACCTCCTTTGAAGGTACAGAAAAGCGGACCGGGACACCCCTATGGAAAAACCCACATTGTAGCATCCGAACCTGCAGAAGCAAGCGCTTCGATTCCTCGGATCTGCGATTCCGACAATGGGGGAAAAGCCAGCCACGGAAGAGATGGATGAGGACCAGAATTGCCGACGCAACGGGCGGGGCAGAGAGCTGCCGAGCAAGCGCTTTCGCCCCATCTGCATCGCCGGCCTCCGGCCAACATCTGGGCGCGAGTCGCGCAGAAGAGCGCATGGCACCGTTTGCCGTGGGACAGGGTGATCCTCGCTCTGGAAACAGGAATGCGACTTTCCCCATCATCCGCTAATCCGGCACACAGCCCTTGGCATAGCTGCCCACTTGGCTCAGCTCGGTTTCCAGTTTGGCGTTGACCTGATTCTCCGCGAACTCCTTTGCGACCCGGATCGCGTTCTTGATGGCGTTGCTGCTGGACCTTCCGTGACAGATGATGGAAACTCCTCGGAGGCCGAGCAGAGGAGCCCCGCCATACTCCGAGTAGTCGAGGCGTTTTTTCAGACGCTTGAAGGATTGCTGGCTCAACAGGGCG
Source organism: Terriglobia bacterium (assembly GCA_020072565.1). Classification (NCBI taxonomy): domain Bacteria; kingdom Pseudomonadati; phylum Acidobacteriota; class Terriglobia; species Terriglobia bacterium. The sequence goes on along the minus strand of JAIQGI010000004.1, from coordinate 31,074 downwards.
CCCACCATGGCCTGAAGAGTGCTGGAGAGCTCTTCTTTGAGAAGCAGCACGACGGCCTCGATTAGCCCCTCACTCGTCTTCAGTGCCACGTTTCCGGTAAAGCCGTCGCAAACGATCACGTCGGCCCGGCCGTTGTATATGTCCCGTCCTTCCACGTTGCCGATGAAGTTGAGGCGGATTTCCTTCAGCGCCTTGTGCACTTCTTTGGTGAGATCGTTGCCCTTGGATTCCTCCTCGCCCACCGACATCAAGCCCACACGCGGGGAGGAGACGCCCACGATCTTCTTGCTGAACAAATGCCCCATGATGGCGAACTGAACCAGGTGGTGCGGCTTGCAGGAGACGTTGGCACCGACATCGAGCAGGACGGCGTGACCCTTGAGAGTCGGGAGCACGGCTGCCAGTGCGGGCCGATCGACTCCCGGGACCGCCCCGATGACCATCTTGGAAATCGCCATGACCGCGCCCGTGTTGCCGGCGCTTACCAGCCCGCTCGCCAATCCCTGACGCACCAGGTCCGCAGCCACGCGGATCGAGGAATCCTTCTTCCTGCGCAGCGCGGCGGTGGGCTGCTCATCCATGGCAATCACTTCGGAGGCATGCCGCAACTCAACGGAGGCGCCGCGCGCCGGCGCCTTCAGGAGAGGGCCCAACAGCGACTCCTTGCCTACCAGGATAACGTGGACGCCATAGTCCCTGGAGGCCTGTATCGCGCCCTCCACTTCACTCCGGGGCGAGTTGTCGCTGCCCATCCCATCAACGGCTATCTTGATCATGGCGGCAAGGGAAGAGTCCCGCGAAGAGCCATTCTGCCTCCGCGGCTAGATCTCTTCCTCTCCTTCCATTACCTGCTGGCCCTTGTAGTAACCGCACTTGGGGCAGGCCTGATGCGGCATCTTCGGTTCCAGACACTGCGGGCAAATGCCCGGGGTGACAGGATGCAGGAAGTCATGCGCCCGGCGCTTGCCGCGGCGCGCTTTGGAATGTCTGCGTTTCGGGTTTGGCATAAATACGGTTTCCCCCTTCCCTCCAAGGTAGCCCGAAAGCCGGCCGCTTCCCCGGAGCTGCTCGCCGGACCTTCGCGGCGGCTTTGACGGATTACTCTTTCATCTTGCTGTGGAAATCCCGGAGCACGGCAAGCCTGGAATCCGTCGTGTCAACCTTGCAGAGGCACTGCCCTTCGTTCAAGTCCGCGCCGCAGGATGGACAGAGCCCTTTACACCCTTCGCGGCAGATAAACTTCATAGGCATTGCCAACTCAATCTGCTCCAGCACCATCAGGTCGACATCCAGACCAAGGCCGTCATAATAGCCGACCTCCATGTCTTCATACTTCAGCTCGACCTCCTCATCCTTCTTCCAGTCAGCCTGAGGAAGGTAAAAAAGGTCGAAGCTGCCGTCCAAAGGAGCGGAAAACTCCTTGAGACATCTGGAACATTGATACCGGATCGCAGTCTGAATCGTCCCTACAACGCGAAGATCTTTCTCTTTGTGCGTCAGGATGAAATCCGTGGCAACGGGCTCCTCCAGAGCGGCGTCCGCATGCTTGAACTGGAGCTCACCGATACCGTACACATGCTGGACGTGCAACGGTTCCAGTGTCAAGCGCTCGATTTCGATGAACACGTACCAGGCTCCTACTCTGGACGAAGGTGCTTATTATAGTCGGGATGCCCCTCTTGTCAAGGTGCCTAAATTGCAGGCACTTACGGCATCGCCGGCACCGGTGTCAGGGTTACGGTTCGTTCCCAGAGCTGCCTTGGATGCGGCTCATCTCCTGGAATACCAGCGACTGAAGCATGCCCCCGCTGCCCGCTTCCTGGGCGTCCCGCAAAACCTTCAGGGCCTCTGTCCGATTACCCTGGGCCATGTATGCCCGGGACAAATCAACCTGGAGATCCTCTTTCGGCAGATCGCACTGGGGATCCTTGAGCATTGCCTGCAGGATTTCCTGCCCCCTCTTAGCGTCACCGGTCTCGACATAGTAGGATGCCATGACTTTCTGGGCAAGGTATCCGACCGTGCGATCCGAAGTATTGATCGCTACCGCCTGCAGCGTCGCGATCGCCTCGCTCTTCAGCCCGAGCTGCTTCTGGCAAAGTCCCAGGTAATAGCGCCCTATGACCCCGATCTTAGACGAGCCGTGGCGGGATGCCACGGAGCTGAAAAACGTGCTGGCAGCACGATACTTGGCCTCGTCACTGCGGAAAATCGGCACCACTCCGTTTGCGTAGGGATCATCTTTCGCGTTTGCGGCATCCACCATCCCATGATAGTAATCCATACCCTTGGCCAGTTCCTGCTGAGCGGCGTTGTCACGGGCATCGAGATAGTGCAGGCCAAAATAAATCCCGACAAGCAGCAGCACAAGCGCGGCTCCTGCCAGGCTGATGATCTTGGCGCGTGCGCGCAAAATCTCGACAGTACTGATCAGCGCATCATGAATCGGATCTGCAGCAATCTCTTTTCGGGTCAGCTTGGTAGTGCTCACAACACCATCCTCGTAAAATATGGGAGTTTAAGACAAGCAAAAAAATATAGCACAGCACGCTGCCTGGCGCAATTTCGATCAATCGGTACGTGCGACTCAGACACTGCGGGCAAAAAGCAACATCGAATGACGAGAAAAACACGCATGGGGTTTGCGCAGGCCGATCGCCCCCGTCGCAGCGGCGGGGGCGAATGCGCTTGCTTGGTATTTCTCGGACCCCCGTCCCTGGCGCGCAGAAAGGGCAAATGTTCTGCGGCTTCTGCGATCCCGGCAAACCCTGCGTTAAGATTTCTTAGATGCGGCTACGCCGCGCCGTGTCCTTCGCTGCTGACTCTTGCTGCCATCGTATGAGTGGCAGGATTGGCATGGAACCGTGCTACAATAGCATCAGCAGATGTTTGCTGGAAGCGCTTCGTTCGAATCAGGACGATGAAAAGCCCCGGCGGCTTGTCATAATTCTGACCCTAAGGCGAAAGCCGACTTCAGCTTCATCCAAGGCGGAGGACGTCCTCGTCGACAACCTGCATTCTCAGCGTGACCTGGCGCGAGAATGGAATGGAAGCTTGGATGGTATTGGTGCCGGACGTCACGTATGAGCAACGGCCGGGCACCGATGAGGCATCATCAGGCTTGATGGGAGCAATTCTCTTTCCGGAATACGCCGGGCGTGGGGCATGCCCGCTCCACCTTGCCGGCCACCATGCGAGAGGGCAGATATGACGGCCACAGGCAGCAACGCGAAAACGATTCTGGTCGTAGAAGATGAGCCGGTTGTCCTGGATCTTGTTAATAACATTCTCCAGGATGAGGGCTATAACGTAATTTCCGCCCGCAACGGCGAGGAAGCTCTGCAAATCGAGGAGAAGCACACCGGCCCCATCGACCTTGTCCTGACGGACATCGTAATGCCTGGCATGAGCGGCGGCGAGTTGATTCAAAGACTCCAGGCTCGGAAGCCCGGGGTTCATGTCTTATATATGTCGGGATACACAAAATATACCGTGGTCAACCACGGCATCCTCGAAAGCGTGGATTCCTTCATTTGGAAGCCTTTTTCTCCGGCGGAGTTGCTGCAAAAAATCCGCGAATTGCTCGACGGCCCAGGGGAAGCAGACTGAGCCCTGTCCGCCAAGACCTCACAATCACCAGTGAACAGTCCATACCGGGGGGCCGCGCGGCGGCGCGGGCCAGGGGCTGCGCGATTTGCCCGGACGGCACAAGCAGAAACTGGTATAATTATTTCGTCACACCCCGGCAAAACTGCTGGTGTTCGCTTTCTCTTGCCGAATGCCATCATGATGCGTGGGCCAGATCGCCGAGACACGCGGGTGGCATACATAACAAATGGTGGATGCAATCCCGGCCGAGGAGCAAACATAGTCCTCTGCACTGTTGCAAAGAGCCGAGGCTCATTGAGGTAGATAACTTGAGTGAAGAACGTTTAAAGATCGCCGTCTTTATCGATTTCGACAACATCGAGATCGGGGTAAAGAAAACGCTTTCCAGGCACTTCGATGTCGGGACGGTTCTGGAAGCGATCAAGGAACGCGGTGAGGTGGTGACAAAGATCGCATACGGCGACTGGAAGCATGCCGCAGATTACAGCCGGGCCATGACCCAGCATGCCGTACACATGGTTCAGCGCAACCTGACGCCGGGCGGGGACAAGAATGGCGCCGATATCACGCTGGCGTTGGACGCCCTCGAGATGGCGTTCACAAGAAGCCACATCAACGCTTTTGTAATCGTCGGCGGCGACAGTGATTTCATCGCGCTCGTGGAGAAGCTCAAGCAGTACGACAAGATGGTGTTCGTGGTAGGAGGACGCTCCTTTACCAGCAGCATCCTGCAGAAGAACTGCCACGAGTTCATTGCCTACGAGAACCTGATCGGCATCCATCCGGTCGTCCGCAAAGCCGCCGGGAAGACGCCTGCCGTAAGTACTGCCCAGTTGCGGGACGCTTTCCCGCCCCTGCGTCGCGCTCTCGAGATCCTGGCGGATCGCGAGGTGTCACCTCAGCTTGGCCTGTTGAAGAGCACTCTGTTGCAGCTCGATTCAACATTTTCCGAACGTGACTACGGCGTCCATTCCTTCCGCGAGTTCATCCAGAAAATGGCCAATGCGGGCTTCGTCAACCTCAAACAGGTGGACCGCAGCCTGCTGGTGGGGCTTAACGATGGTGAGAACGCACCGACGCCGGCTGCCCCGGTCGTGGCCCCCCCTCATGCCGCCGCCGCCGTTCCCCAGGAGGCCGAGCCGGAGTCGGCTCCTGCGCCTGCCGGAGAGCCGGCGGCGGCTCCGGCTCAATACGCAGGAGCGGTCGTTGCCGTCCGCCGGATCCTGGGGCAGATGGGGTCCAAGTCGCACTGGCCCATGTATCTGCGCAGCTTCAAGCACTTGCTCCGGTCAGCCGATCCCTCGTTTGATGAGCGCCGCTTTGGCATTTCCAGCATTCATGACTTGGCCCGCCAGGCGCAGCGCGAGGGTCTGCTCCGGATCGAGCGCAATCGTCAGGGCATCCTCCGCATCTATCCTGGCGACCAGTTCCCGCAAGCCGATCAACCTGAGTCGCCCGGGGAGGCGGAGGAGGCGGCGTCTGTAGAAACGACGGTTCCGGCAGCTGAGGTCTTTCCCGGAACCGATGCGCCGCATCCCCTGGAACCAGCGATCGAGGCCATGGTCGAGTCTCCGGTAGAAAGCCTGAGCGAAGAACCACCTCAGGATGCGCCGGCGGCCGCTGCCGAGGAGAAACCAAGGCGCAGGAGAACAACCGGAGCTCCGTTGACGGCCAGACGCACGAGAGCCACGGCCAGAAGGCCGAGAACGGCCAGGAAAACCGCCGAAAGCGAGTAGCCGGCGCCGGCAGCGCAAACCGCGGCCGCCACAAGACAAATGACGGGCAGGAATGGAACCGCCTGTCGCTCGTCATTTGATGCGCGGCTCTACACCAATCCCCATGCCGGATGTATAATGCGAGGTCCGCGCCTTCCCGACCACACGGCAGAGAGGCCGGCGATAGTCATTACCAGGGCAAGTCATCATGCCTTTCTTTTTATCCGGGTCCTCCCCGGGCCTGATTACACGTGGAGATGAGAATGAGCAATAACTCTTTTAGTGCATTTCAGATGGCACAGACGCAGTTTGACCGTGTAGCCGACCAGCTTAACCTCGATAAGGCAACCAAGGAATTGTTGCGAAATCCGATGCGTGAGTATCAGTTCAACATCCCGGTCCGGATGGACGACGGCAGCGTCAGGATTTTCCGCGGTTTCCGTGTGCAGCACAACGATGCGCGCGGCCCTTCCAAGGGCGGCATCCGCTTTCACCCGCAGGAAACGATCGACACCGTCCGGGCCCTGTCCATGTGGATGACCTGGAAGTGCGCCGTGGTCGATATTCCCCTTGGTGGCGCCAAGGGCGGAGTGATATGCGATCCGCACAATCTGAGCCAGCGCGAGCAGGAGGCCATCTGCCGCGGCTGGGTTCGGCAAATCGCGCGGAATGTCGGGCCGCTGGCGGACGTGCCCGCACCCGATGTCATGACCAATGCCCAGCACATGCTGTGGATTCTGGATGAGTTTGAAGTCATCCATGGCGGCAAATATCCCGGATTCATTACCGGAAAGCCCGTGGGCATGGGCGGCTCGCTCGGGCGCACCGAGGCTACCGGTTATGGGGTGGTCTACACGCTGCGCGAGGCGCTCCATGAGCTTGGCGCCAATACTGAGAAAACAGTCGCAAGCGTGCAGGGCTTTGGCAACGTTGCACAATACGCGATCCGCCTTTATCAGCAGATGGGCGGCACGGTCATTTGTGTCTCCTCCTGGGATCAGAACGACCAGACCTCGTACGCCTTCAAGCTCGCTTCCGGCGTCGACGTGGATGCCTTGCTGGCCATCACCGACCGCTTCGGCGGCATCGACAAGGACAAGGCGCGCAAACTGGGCTATGAGGTGCTGCCCGGAGAGGCCTGGCTGGAGCAGAACGTGGACATCCTCATCCCGGCCGCGCTGGAAAACCAGATCACGGGCGAAAATACCGGCAAGATTCAGAAAAGGGTCAGGATCATCGCCGAAGGAGCGAACGGACCCACAACACCCGAAGCCGACGCAGCTTTGAAACCGCGTGGGATTTTCGTGATTCCCGATTTCCTGGCCAACGCCGGCGGCGTCACCTGCAGCTACTTCGAGCAGGTGCAGAGCAACATGAACTTCTTCTGGGAAAAGGATGAAGTCCTCAACCGGCTCGACACCAAAATGACCTCGGCCTTCCACGCGGTTCATGAACTGGCAAAGAAGAAGAAGCTCTATATGAGAGATGCAGCCTACGTCATCGCGATCAGCCGCGTGGCTCAGGCATGCAAAGACCGCGGCTGGGTCTAAATGAACGACCCGGCTTGAGCGGACCATGACAGAAGTACTCTAAAGGACAGGGAGTCCGGAGTCAGGAGACGGGAGTCAGAAGAAAAGCTCAACAGTCCAGCTTCCGAGCATGGACACATGAGTATGATTTCATCCTTCCGACTCTTGACTCCTGACTCCGGACTCCTGACGGCAATGGGCGAATCAAGGCAGGAACCGGCAGCCAGCGATCGAATCACGCCTCTCGATAAAGTCCTGAGCGTGCTGCAAGAGCGCGCCAAAGAGCTGAAATCCATCTACACGATCGACGAGATCCTTCAATCGGACAAGCCCTTTAGCGAACTGCTTCGTCTGATCACCGAGGCGATCCCCGCCGGATGGCAATATCCCCAGTTCTGTCAGGCAAGAATTATCTTTCAGAACCGGACCATCAGCATGCCCGGTTTTTATGAAACACGCTGGGTACAAAGGGCGCCCATCTTTGTGCAGGGAGAAGAGGTCGGCAGCATTACAGTTGCTTACACGCGAGAGTTGCCGGAGGCGGATGAGGGACCGTTCCTCAAAGAAGAATATCAATTGATCAAGATGATCGCAGATCGGATCGGCCAGGCTGTGCTTCAGCGCGAACTCAGGAACGCAGGGCACGTCAAGCAGTGGAATACCTCGGCAACCGACGTGGCACGGCAAGACTGGCGCATCATCCTTGACCTTTTAAAAACGACCGATCCGGACCTGTTCAAACAGATCGCGCGCAAGATGCTCAATTACCTGTCGATCAACGGCATCGGCAAAGCCAAGGATTTGCTGCGCACCCTGTCGGGCGCACGGGAGCAGGACGAGATACCCTACGACGAAAACCGTCCGCTGCAGAAGGCCGAACCCAGGGACCTGGACGCGATCACGGAAGAGACATTCCTCATTGCCGCACATTACCTCGCCGAGCAGGAACTGCTGTCCTTGATCCAGATCTGGATCAAAGAGGACCGGGTCAACTTCCTCGTTCAGGCGCTCGAGGCCGCTGACACTTCCCTGGTCGAGATCGCGAACGCCATGGAGCGATTTCAGCACACAGGCATCAATTCACGCGAACTGTCGGTGGCAACGCAGGTCGGCCTGAAGACCTCCCTCGTGCGCCGCCTGCTGACCGATGATCTCGACTTCATCGAAACGTCGCGCAAGCACCTCGAGGTGGAGGATTTCTTCGACCTCCTGAAACATACCATCCTGGTGCCGAAGAGCCACGGCAAACTGGGCGGCAAAACCAGCGGGTTGTTTCTCGCTTCGCATATCCTCCAGGGCGCGAAGGACTATTCCGATCTGCTGACCGACATCCGGATTCCGAAGACCTGGTACCTTCCTTCGGACATGCTCCTGCACTTTCTCGCCTACAACAACCTCGACGACGTATACAACTGGAAGTACCTCGATATCGATCAGATCCGGGAGGAATATCCGCATATTCTCCAAGTCTTCAAGAGCTCCAGGTTCCCGCCGGACATCCTACAGGGTATTTCCACCGCTCTCGATGATTTCGGCGACCACCCGCTGATCGTCAGGAGCTCGAGCCTGCTCGAGGATCGCATGGGCGCGGCCTTCTCGGGAAAGTATAAGAGCCTGTTTCTGGCCAACCAGGGGGAGAGGGCAAGCCGGCTGGCAGCACTGCTCGATGCGCTCGCCGAGGTGTACGCCTCGGTTTTCAGCCCGGATCCGATTCAGTACCGCGCCGAGAGAGGATTGCTCGACCAGCATGAAGAGATGGGCATCATGATCCAGGAGGTGGTCGGCACCCGGGTGGGGCGCTATTTCTTCCCCGCCTTTTCCGGCGTCGGATTCTCCAACAACGAGTTCCGTTGGTCGCCCCGGATCAAACGCGAGGATGGCCTGCTGCGCCTTGTGCCGGGCCTCGGAACTCGTGCCGTCGATCGCGTGGCCGACGATTATCCGATCCTGGTCGCTCCGGGGCAGCCCCACCTGCGCGTCAACGTGACGCCCGAGGAGACCATCCGCTATGCTCCCAAGAAAATCGACGTAATCGATCTCGCCGACAATGCCTTCCGGACGATGGAGCTGTCTGATGTCCTGGCCGATGTCGGAGCCCAATACCCCGGCATAGGCAATCTCATTTCCATCTTCGAGGACGATCGCATGCGCACTCCCAACGCGTTCAACCTCGATTTCGAGAGAGACGACGTCGTCATCACCTTTGAGGGCCTGATTGCGCGGACCCCTTTCCTCAGCCAGATGAAGAGTCTTTTCGCGCTGCTGCGCAACACGATGCGCACGCCCGTCGACATCGAGTTTGCCTGCGACGGCAGCAACTTCTACCTCCTCCAGTGCCGCCCGCAAAGCTACTCGCTCGAAAGCGTCCCGTCTCCCATTCCGAGAGACATCCCGGAAAGCCAGATCATCTTCTCTGCCAATCGTTATGTTTCCAACGGCAAGACTGCCGATATCACGCACGTCGTCTATGTGGATCCGGACGGCTACAGCCGGCTCACGAACCTGGCCGATCTGCAGGCCGTCGGGCGTGCCGTAAGCAACCTGAACAAGATTCTTCCCAAACGCAAGTTCATCCTCATGGGCCCGGGGCGCTGGGGCAGCCGCGGCGACATCAAGCTCGGGGTCAGTGTCACCTATTCGGACATCAACAACACTGCGGTCCTCGTCGAGATCGCACGCAAGACGGGCGGTTACGTTCCCGACCTCTCCTTCGGCACCCACTTTTTCCAGGATCTGGTGGAATCGGGCATCCGGTATCTCCCGCTCTACCCCGATGACGCCGGGATCATATTCAAGGAGTCATTCCTGAGAAACTCCCCGAACATCCTGCCCGCGATATTGCCGGAGTACGCCGCTCTTGCCCACACGATCCGCGTAATCGATGTGCCGCGTGCCACCGGCGGACGCGTGCTCCGCGTGCTCATGAACGCGGACCAGGAGGAAGCAGTGGGCATGCTCGCCATGTCGGGCGAAGTCGAGAGCCCGCCCGCGCCGCAGGCCGAGCCTGCCAGCCGGCTGCCGGACGACAACTCGCGCTGGCGCATCCGCATGGCTCAGAAGATCGCCGCTGAACTCGATGCCGGCCGGTTTGGCGTCAAAGGCGTTTATGTCATCGGCAGCACGAAGAACGGGACGGCCGGTCCCGAGGCAGACATTGACCTCATTGTTCATTTCGACGGTACACCGGCGATGAAGCATGAATTGGAGATCTGGCTCGAGGGCTGGAGTCTCGCGCTGGCAGAAATGAATTATTTGCGAACCGGCTATAAGCGCAAGGGTCTGCTCGACGTCCGCATCGTCACGCAGCAGGAGATCGCAAAACAAACCGGCTTCGCTGCCAAGATCGGCGCCGTCACCGACCCGGCCCGCTGCCTGACCGCCAGCAGAAATTGATCCTGTTTTGGATTTCAAGACATGCCGTGCAGAGACGGTCCCCGTGCGGCAAACAACCGTAAATGAACCATCCAAAATCAGGGGGCCTGCATGTCCCACAAAGGCGGCTTTAAGAACATAAAACTGGGGAAAAACGTTTACCGGCAAATGAAACGGCGTGGTCCGCCGGCACCCCCGCCCTCCAATCGCCGGCCGGCCAAAGCTCCGCCTAAGCCGCATCCATAAGATCTCAACGCAGCAAACGCTGAGGCGATAGAGACCGCAGAATGTTTGAGGTTCCAGGGCACCGCTGCGGAGAGGGCGAAGGCGCTCGCTTCACTTCTCTCTCCCATTCGTGTTCTTCGCCTCATTCAGGGCGGCTTTCTCCCAATATCGGAATCGTCACTGATCCCGGACTTTTCTCCCGGTTTCGCGCAAAGTAATGCGATAATTGAAAATTTAGAGGACGCTCCCGCTTAGGTCAGGAAAACCATGAAAGACTCTCTAAAGGTTCTCGGTGTGATCCCCGCGCGGCTGGATTCCAAGCGCCTGCCCGGCAAGGTTCTGCGCCCGATTGCCGGAAAGGCGATGGTCCACTGGGTTTATGAAAGTGCCCGGCGGTCGCCTCTCTTGAGCGATCTGATCGTGGCCACCGACAGCGAAGAAGTGCAGCACTATTGCCTGGACCATGACATTCCCGTGACGATGACCGGCAGTCATCCGTCGGGAAGCGACCGGCTGCACGAAGTAATGGAGCGGACCGACGGGGATGTTTACGTGAATATCCAGGGGGACGAACCTACGTTGCGCCCGGATCACCTCCAGTTGTTGCTGGGGCCGATCCTGGCAGGAGACACGGAGGTGGCGACCCTGATGGTTGCGATCGGCGATGCGGCTGCCCGGGATCCGAACAATGTCAAGGTGGTCACGGATGCCAAGATGCGCGCGCTCTATTTTTCGCGCTTCCCGATACCCTTCGACCGCGACGGGAGTGGCCGAATACGATATTACAAGCACATCGGCCTCTACGCATACACGAGGGCAGCACTGGCTCTATTTCACCGCCTGCCGCAGTCGTCGCTCGAACTCGCCGAGAAACTCGAGCAGCTGCGCTTTCTGCAGAATGGCGTTCCGATCCTGGTTGTGGAAACGCAACATGACACGGTCGGAGTCGACACTGAAGCCGACCTACGGCGCGTGATCACATTATTCGACAAACAAGGGATGACCTAAAAAACTCGGCCACGGATTGCGACGGCAGGCGCACCCAAGCCCCGGTCGCACTCGGTGAAGTCCGTGGCAAGCTCTTGGTCCGGCGGCCTATGTATTTCGTTTACAGCTTCCTGATGGTGATCTGGGGCGCTTTTCTGATACCGGTGTTGTGTCTGAGAGCGTGGCGCCATCGGAGGTCGCCCGAAGGCCTGCGCGAGCGCCTTGGGCGCCTCCCCGACAGCCTGCGCTCCGACGGCCGCCCGACCATCTGGTTTCACTCCTGTTCGGTCGGCGAGACGCTGAGCGTCCAACCGCTGGCCCATGCGCTTCATCGGCGGTTCCCCGAAATACGCTTCGTCTTTTCGACGATTACCCTTACGGGGCAGGCTATCGCAAGGCAGCGCTTCGCAAAATACGGCGAGGGCAACACGTTCTACTTTCCCATCGACCTGGCGTCGATCGCCAACGGCGTAATCGACTGGATCCGGCCTGTCATGCTGGTCATCGCCGATACCGAGATCTGGGCGAATGTCACGCGCCAGATGTGCCGGCGCGGCATGCCTGTGGTTCTCGTCAACGGTCGCATCTCAGCCGCGTCGTTTCGGTACTATCGCTGGCTGCGGCCGGTGCTGGGCCCCGTCTTTCAAAGCTACAGTATTCTTATGATGAAATCCGAGGAGGATGCCGAGCGCATCCGGCGCATGGGTGCGCCGGCGGACAGGGTCCTGGTAACGGGCAATATCAAGTATGACCGCGATCTGGTTGAAAAAGAAATCGCCGAAGCTCAAGCACACGCTCTCCAGGAAGCACTCGGACTCCACTCAGGCGCCGGCCCCTTGATCGTCGCAGGCAGCACGCATCCAGGCGAGGAGCAGACGCTGCTCGAGGTTCTCCGTCGGATCCGCGGGACGCCGGGGCTGGGAAAAACGCGACTGCTCGTAGCACCCCGCCATCCGGAGCGCTTTGATTCCGTGACCGCTCTGGTTGAGCGTGCCGGCTTCGGCGTCCGGCGCCGATCCAATAATGCCGGCCCGGTCCAGGACGCGGAAGTGCTCATCCTGGATACGCTCGGGGAACTTGCGACGGCCTACCGCTTCGCGACGGTCGTATTCGTCGGGGGCACGCTCGCCCACCACGGCGGGCAGAGTATCATCGAGCCGGCCCTTTATGCGAAGCCGATCGTGATCGGGCCGTCGATGGAGAACTTCCCGCAGATCATCGACGAGTTTCGCTCGCGTCGCAGCATACGGCAGATCACCGCCCGAGAGGAGGACGGAAACTCGCAGGTCCGGCAGCTCACCGAGACATTCGTGCGACTGCTCCGGGACCCGGCCGCGTGCGAGGCGCTGGGTAAGGCAGCGTATTCGGTTTTCGAAGGCAACCGGGGCGCAGCCCGACTCACCTTCGAGAGGATGGCAGCTCTTTACGAGGAGGTGAGGGCACGATGAGTGTCGTCGGCCGCATTTCCGTGCGTGAAACCCGGGGGATCCGGCGTTTTTTATATCCGCTGTCGACGGAGCTGCATCTGCCGGAAGTATGTCGGGCGCAAGATCTCGGATTGATCGGCCGGGACGGACAGCCTGTCCCCATGCAAGTAACGCCGGCCGGCGACAACGATGCCGCGCTCTTTCGCCTCGACTTTGCGGTCTCCATGGCGCCGCTGGAAACCGTCGAACTGCGGCTCGGCACCGGGCAGCCTGCATTCCTCTTCGATGACCCGTTGCGGATATCCACAAGGGAACGGTTGCGCAGTGAGCAGCTGCGCTTCGCGATCGAGCTCGACCTGCACGGCAGAGTGCACGATGTGGTCTATGATGAGGTGCGCCACCTGCGAGCACCGAGCCTGCTGACGCGGAACGGGGCGCAGGCCGAGCTACTCAGTAGCTCTGCCTGTGCTGCAGGCCTCTCTCTAGCCGCGCGCATCACCGCCGCCCACCGGTACGCGGACGGCTGCCACGCCCAAACCCGGGCGGAAATCACTGCATGCAAATCATGGCTGTCGCTGGTACACGTCCTCCAAGAACCGCAGCCGGGTGATGAGGTTGTCTTTGCATTGCCGCTCGCAGTCGGCGCGCAGGTCCTTACCTGCGACTTCGGCGTCGGCGGCGGGATCTATGGAAAACTGCAGAGTGGCGTCGCAGCAGAAATCGTCTGGCACACCGATTTTTCCGCCGGCGGCGCTGCCCAATGGTCGCTGTTGACTGCCGGACGGATCGACCACCGCGGCTCGGCAACAAGCCCTGAGGAGTACCTCCCGCAGCGCTGGTTTCATTGCATCGACCGCAATAAGGCGCTGGCGGTTGCCATCACCGCCATCCCGAATGATTGCCGGACGATGACCGTAACCCTGCGCGCCACTGGGGATGTAGTCGTTTCTTGTAAGCTCGGAGACCTCATCTCGGGCCCTGCTGCCTTCGGCGTCTGCTACCATTTCCTCAACGACATCCCGCCTCTTGCGGCCGCCACCAATCCCCAATCGATCCTGCTCCCCCCTCAGGTGCATTTGGATCTGTAGGCTTCTCAAATTCTCACCGCACAGGCCGCGGAGAACGCAGAAAAAATATCAGGAAAACATCTCAATTCTCCGCATTCTCCGCACCCTCAGCGTCGAGCTTCCGGCCCTCAGCGCTTCGCCGAAATCAGGTTTTTGCCGCGCAGCACGGGGCGTGCGAATTCACCGTTTCCGGTCACGTCCCAGACCTGTGGCTCGATCAGGAGTGTGCCCCCAAAGGTGTCGTCACAGCTCATCGCGTGATCGCGTTTGCGGTAGAGAAAGTGATAGCTGATCAGCAGTGTGTCGTAGCTTCGCTGCCAGACGGTATAGTACGGATTGTCAGAGCCGATCCTTGATCCCGCCAGGATCTCGCTCAGCCAGAAGACGTCGTAACTCTGCGGCAGAATCGTGCGATAGACGCAGTGCATCTTCCCCCTGGCGTCGAACACTTCAAGGCGGTAGGTGCATTCCCGCGCATATTTACGGTAGAGCGAGCAGTTGGTGATGAGGTAGAGCGTGTCATACTCGTCCGACACCATGCCGGGGCCGAATCGGTCTGTAGTCAGAACCGGGCAGTAGTCATACTGTTGCTGGAGCGGGACCGGCGGGTCGATGTAAAAAGGCAGATTCGGATCCTCGAAGCCCGCCGCGGGCGCCGTGCCGATGTACTTATAGTTTTTATGCTTGAACCCGAGCAGAGAGATTGCCCGGCGCGGCACCTCGGGCAATCCCTTGCGGGGCGCGAGTCCGAAAAGCCCCGATTTGAGCGCCACGCCGTGACGGTGCGCGTATTCATTGAGATTGAGGAATTCCGGGCTGGTCCCGTCCAGTGTCTCATCCCGGGTAAACACCACTTCCCCGCGCTCGTTGCGAAAAATGAACGTGAAATCGTTGATCCGGGCAATTGTCGACGAGAGCAGACCCAGATAGGTGTCGATCTTGAACCGTTCTTCGAGAAGCGGGAAGGCAATCACCCACGGATCCACGCCGGCCTCGTCGAGTTTCTGCAAATAATCAGAGTTATAGGTATCGGCGGGCACAGCCCAGTGACAGGCATCCGAGCCGGTCTGGTGACTGGTATTGATGTATTGCCGGGTCCCTTTCGGAGCCATATAGTAGTTGGGCCGGTGCAGCGGAGTGTCGCATCGGATCAAATAGAAAGCGCTCTTGACTCCCTCCAGAGAGATATCGCGGAACAACCTGGAAATGTTCTGATAGGACATGTGCCGGGCAGGAACCGGATCGGCTGCTTTCTCAACAACGATCTCCTCCCCGTCCTTGTTGTAGTGCAGCAGGATCCTGGGGTGCGTCTCGCGGTCGTTCTCATTGTAGAACGAAAGTGTGAGTTCCAGTTCCGGTTCAACCGGGTAGTAGCCGCGGGCAAACACCGAATTCGGCGCCCACTGGTCCCATCCCGACTGATGGTTGCGGGTCAATCCCGCCTTGCTGATGTAGTCGGCCCAGAAATGGATGAACGGCTGAACGCGCGTTTGCAGATTCTCGACCTCGAGCTCCAGCCGGAGATAACCGGCAAACTCTCCCAGATTCAGCTCCCGGGTGTCGATTACGGTCAATCCGCCCGGCGGGATGATCCGTTGCCCGGCGGCTCTCACCGTGCCGTCGCACGCACAGATCGTATATCTCACGTCAATGGGAAAAGTAATCCGGTACTTGCGTTCATAGTAATGACTGATCTGCACTACCGTCTCGGTCTCCCCCGAGAATACATCCATGTACGCATTGATCGCGGATATCTGGCCGCCGTAAAGACGGGTGATGACACGGTTTTCGTTCCCCGTGTTCATGAGCGCATGATTCAGCACGATCACAGCGGCGCGGGATGTGGAGGCAACCAGCCACCCGTCGCAGGCAGGAATGGGACCATCGAGCGTGACCGGCTTCACGCGGTCCCCGGCGAAAACCGTCCCCACTACGTTGAGTTCGAACGTGTAGAAGCCCGCCATGGAGCAGTCAGATAGAGCCGGGAGATCCTCCGCTACGCTCGTGTGATCGACCAGAACCGCGTAGCTTCTGACCCCGTACCTGTTGAAGGCACTCCGGACATATTCGGCGCCCCGGCTCACATCTCTTTCGCCTGACTTCAATAGAATGTTGGTCAACACCTTTTCCTGCATCATGGCCGCTTTGCCTCCGTCATGCCCACGAGCTTATAGGAACCCGACGTTGTCCGTCAACCGACGCGGACTTCCGAGTAAAGGAAAGAACATTGGCTGGATGCCAAACGGGACGGAGGCCTGTTTTTCCCTTTGACATTCTACAAAGACTCAGGATAGTCTTGACTCACTTGTAGAATCTCTAGGAGAACCAATGAGCAAAGCAAACGTGGATTTGCTTCAGGGCACGCTTGATCTCCTGATTTTGAAAACCCTGGTGCCTGAACCCATGCACGGCTGGGGCATTTCCCAGCGCATCCAGCAGATCTCCCGGGATGTGTTGCGGGTGCAACAAGGCTCCCTTTATCCGGCCCTTTACCGGCTCGAGCAGCAAGGGTGGATCGCGGCCGAATGGGGAGCCTCGGAAAACAATCGCCGGGCCAAGTATTACCGGCTGACAAAACTCGGCCGCAAGCAGCTCGAGGAGGAAACCGAGAACTGGAACCGCCTTGCTGCCGCCGTCGCCCGCATCCTCCAGACGGCCTGACGCGTGCGCCCGATCTTCTAAAGAGTGGTTCGGCACATCGCAAGAGGATCGCAGCGTCGTCGTATCATTGCGCACGGAAAGCGCTTCGTTAATTGCGGCACTGCCCCTTCTCAAAGGAGGGAATGATGAGCGGATTCTGGATTCGATTGAGGGCGTGTCTTCAAAAGGGTCGCAGCGAACGGGACATGGATAACGAGCTGCGTTTCCACCTGGAGAGGCAGATCGAAGAGAACGTAAGACACGGCATGAACCAGAAAGAGGCACGTTTTGCCGCTCTGCGCAGCTTCGGGGGGGTCGAACAGGTCAAGGAAGTGTGTCGCGAGACGCGAGGAATTCGGTGGCTCGATGAACTGTGGCAGGACCTGCGTTATGGCCTGCGCATGCTACGCAAAAATCCGGGATTCACAGCAGTGGCGGTGATCATTCTTGCGCTCGGAATCGGGTCCAATACCGCGATATTCAGCTTCGTGAACGCAATTTTCCTCCATCCCCTGCCTGCAGCCATCCGAGATCCCGCAAGGCTGGTGTGGGTTTTTGCCACCAGCGAAAAGGAATCCCATCTTCAGAACCTCTCGTATCCTGAATTCCAGGACTATCAGGACCAGCACCGCGTGTTTTCCGGCCTTATGGCCTTCAAGCCTATGGTCCAATTCAGCCTGCGGGTCGAGAATCAGACGGAGCGTGTTTGGGGGGCCCTGGTGTCGGGCAATTTCCTGTCTGTGCTGGGCGTCGCAACCGCTCCCGGCCGCTCTTTCCTGGCAGAAGAAGATCAAACGCCCAATGAGAGTCCGGTGGTCATAATCAGTCATCGTCTTTGGCAGCGCCGGTTTGGCGGCAACCTGGCGGTGATCGGGAAAACGGTCGAGCTTAACCGGCATCCTTATGCGATCGTCGGCATAGCTCCCGAGGGATTCACGAGTCCCATACCCGGCGTTTTGTTTGACGTATATGTCCCGCTGATGATGCAGGCGCAGGTGGCGCCGGCCGCGAATCTCCTTCAGGACAGGAATCAAACGGATCTGGAAGTCATGGGGCGACTCGCCCCGGGAGTGACTTTGGAACAGGCCCAGGCTGCGCTCCAGACACTGGCCCACCGGCTCCAGTCGGACTATCCCAAGACCAACCAGGGCCGACGCATATTGGTCACCGCCGCCACACGAGGCAATCCAAAACTGATACCCGCGGGATTGGCTGCGGCAATGTCCGGTCTCATCATGGCTGTCGCTGGACTGGCTCTGCTTACCGCGTGCGCCAACATTGCGAACATGCTGCTGGCGCGCGCGGCAGCGAGGCAAAAGGAAATCGTCGTGCGCGCGGCGGTCGGCGCCAGCAGGAGCCGGCTGGTCCGCCAGTTGCTCACGGAGAGTTTTTTGCTTTCGCTGTCGGGAGGGGCGGCGGGCATGTTGCTGGCATTTTGGACACTCGACCTGATGCCTGTCGTTCAAGCACCCATCAATTTCCCCCTGGGTTTGGAACTGCGGTTGGATGGAAGGGTACTGGGATTTGCTGTAATTTTATCGCTGCTCACCGGCGTAGTCTTTGGGCTGACCCCGGCTTTGCATGCTTCCAAACCGGATCTGGTTGCGGGGCTCAAAGAGCATCCCCCGGCCTCGGCTCGGCGAACGCGCCTCCTTGGCAGGCGACAGATACGGGTGGCCTTGCAGGTCGGCATGTCCTTAGTGCTGCTCGTCGTGGCCGGCCTGTTCCTGCGAGGGCTCTGGCATGCCCGAAACATACACCCGGGGTTCGAGGCGGAGAACTGCCTCATGGTAACTCTTGACCCAAAGCTCCAGGATTATTCTTCTTCGCGGTGTCAGAGGTTTTATGAGCAATTGCAGGAGCGGCTTCGGGTGCTGCCGGGTGTACGCGCCGCCTGTCTGGCGCGGACCCCGCCCCTGATGATGGGCTGGGGGCGCGATCCCGTGTTCATTCCGGGATACCAGGGTCCCGACAGCCAGCTGCTCGAGTTGGACTGCACCAGTGTGGGGCGGGACTATTTTCGCACTCTGGGAATTCCGCTCCTGAGAGGCCGCGACTTCTCGGCGGATGAACTACGAGGAGAGCCGGCTGCGGCGATCATAAACGAGACGATGGCGCGCCGCTATTGGCCCAAGCAGGATGCGCTTGGCCAGTCCATACGATTTTTTGGTCCGCACGGTCCCTTGCGCCGAGTGATAGGGATTGTCAGGGACAGCAACTATTACAGTCTGGGTGAAGCGCGCATCCCGTACGCCTTCTTACCCCGGCCGGGAGATACCACTGAAGAGACCATCCTCTTTGTCAGAACGGCGAGCGATCCAGAAGCAGCCGTGCCGCTGGTACGCAGGGAGGTTCAAGCACTGGACCGGAACATGCCGCTGTTTGAAGTCAAGACTCTCGCCGAGCATGTCAGTCGGTCCCTGGATGTACCTCGCGGAGGGTCCGTCATCCTGACTGTCTTCGGATTTCTGACTTTGGCGCTGGCCACGGTTGGGATCTATGGCCTGGCAAGTTACTCTGTCAAACAGCGGACACACGAAATCGGGATCCGCCTGGCTTTGGGGGCGCAGCAAAACGAGGTTCTCAAGCATTTACTAAGAGAGAGCATGGTGATGGTCCTGGCGGGAATCGGCTTCGGTCTGGTCGCCGCCATCGCCTGCACGCGTTTCCTGGCCAGCGCCCTGTATGGAATCAGCGCGGCCGATCCGCTGGTGTACGGAACGGTTACGTCGGTCTTGTTTCTCGCAGCTCTTGCGGCCTGCTACTGGCCCCTGCGCCGCGCCACCCGGGTCGATCCCATGGTCGCGCTCAGAGTCGAGTGACCATGTCCGAGCGGGTCGCGGCTGCCGGAGCCAGGTCGGTTATTGAAAGGCGATCCCTGGTATCGGGACGCTGGAGACTCATCCAGCGGCCCAGGCCGGTTTCAGCTCAGGAGGATTCCTTATGTGGCTCAGCAAGATGCGCAATCTGTTCCGCTTCACTCGGTCAATCCGGGATTTGACCAGAATGTGTTGACCCTGAATGTCGGCAAGCCATTTCGCGGTTTCGATGTGGCAAAAAGCATAAGTTATTACCATCAGGTATTGGCACGAATCCGCGCGCTGCCCGGTGTTCTGTCTGCAAGCTTGGCCAGCGATGTTCCTCCGGAGCGGGGCTCCCTGGGAAGGAGGATGCGCGTCGACGAGGCCAACGCATATGACAACAAATGGCACTGGTCAGACTGCATTTCGGGTGATTCGTGGTTTAATTCACGCGATATCTTTCGGTGACGAGGTGCGCTATGAAAAGAACGCGGCTGTTCTTCTCGCTTGGCGTCACGGCGCTGCTCGCAGGCGCCGCAGTTCAACTTTCATCACAGGAGGCCTCCATGCCCGACCTGGCGCGGCTGCAGGCAATGACGGCCCGATTTGCCCCGGTGGAGATCACCGCCGACATTTCAAGTCTACCGGCCGGCGAGCAAAAGGCCTTGGCCAAAATGGTTGAAGCCGGACGGATCATGGACACGCTTTTTCTGCGCCAGGTCTGGTCGGGCAATGAAAACATGCTGTCCCAGCTTCAGAAAGACAACTCACCGCTGGGCAAGGCGCGGCTCCACTATTTCCTCATCAACAAAGGGCCCTGGTCGCGGCTCGACAACAACGCCCCGTTCATCCCCGGTGCGCCGAACAAGCCGGAAGGTGCAAACTTCTATCCGGCCGGTGCTGCCAAGGCGGAAGTGGAGGCCTGGCTCAAGGCACTTTCTGAAGCCGAACGGGCGCGTGCGACCGGCTTTTTCACCGTGATCCGCAGGCCGGCAGGGGGAAAACCCGGTTTTGCCGTCGTTCCATACAGTGTGGAGTATCAGAAGGACCTGGCTCAAGCAGCCGGGCTTCTGCGTGAAGCTGCGGCGCTTACGGCGCAGCCGACGCTCAAGGCCTACCTGACAAGCCGCGCGGATGCTTTCGTGAGCAACGAATATTATGCAAGCGATGTGGCATGGATGGAGCTTGACGCCGGCATCGAACCCACGATCGGACCGTACGAAGTCTACGAAGACGAGTGGTTCAACTACAAGGCTGCCTTCGAGGCGTTCATCACGATCCGCGATGAAGCGGAAACGGCCAAGCTCGCAAAGCTCGGGGCTCAGCTGCAGGACATCGAGGACCATCTGCCCATAGACCCGAAGTATCGCAATCCAAAGCTCGGCGGGCTCGCACCGATCCGGGTCGTCAACGAAATCCTGGCCTCGGGCGACGGCAACCGCGGCGTCCAGACGGCGGCGTTCAATCTCCCGAATGACGAGCGCATGATCAGGGAAAAGGGCGCCAAGCGGGTCATGCTCAGAAACGTTCAGCAAGCCAAGTTCCAGATCGCGCTCATGCCCATTTCACGGAACGTGCTCTCGGCCGCCGATCAGAAAAACGTCTCCTTCGACCCCTTTTTCACCCACACCGTGATGCACGAGTTGATGCATGGGCTCGGCCCGCACGAGATTCACGCCGGCGGACGCACGACCACGGTGCGCCAGGAGCTGAAGGACACTTACAGCACCATCGAGGAAGCCAAGGCCGACATCTCCGGACTTTTCGCACTGCAGTATCTGGTCGACAAGGGTGTGCTCGGTAAGGGACTGGGGCTGACCATGTACGACACCTTTCTGGCTTCCGCATTCAGGGCGATCCGATTCGGCCTCGCTGAGGCGCACGGCAAAGGCATCGCGATCCAGCTCAACTATCTCCTTGACTATGGCGCCTTCAGGACGGCTCCCGACGGCACCTTCGCCGTAGATCCGGCCAGGATCAAGGAGGGAGTGATCGCGCTGACCCGCGAACTCATGACCCTGGAGGCCGAGGGGAATTATGCCAAGGCCCGGGACCTGCTGAAGAAACTGGTTGTTGTGCGCCCGGAAGTCAAGCGGGCATTGGACAGGCTGCAGAACGTTCCGGTCGACATCGAGCCGAAGTTCATCACCGCGGAACGATTGTTCACCGGAGTTAAAAAAAACTAGCCGGAAGCGTGGATCGAGGCAGACTGGACGCGGGTAGCTGGCGGCTCTTGTCTGCGGTTGCCTTTTCGTTTCACGGCATCGGCAAGGCAGGGGAAATTGCCTGCCCACCCATGGCAATTCGGAGTTGCGTAGACGGCATCAATTCTATAGTCTGTATGGAAGGCGAAAGGATACCAAGCATGGAAGAGAGCGAAAAGGAATCCTGCCGGGCTTGCCAGGGGTCGGGAAAATGCGCAAGGTGCGGCGGTGCAGGGAATGTGGTGCAGCACATGCCAACCCCGATTGCCGTAGTTTCGGGTGAGGTTCGCGGCAAGTCGCAATCGTCAAGGACGTGCAGCAGTTGCTATGGAAGCGGATTCTGCCAGGCCTGCAAAGGCTCCGGAAAAGCTTCATAAGCAAACGCTGCCTTCAGGCGCAATGATTGCGGCTCCGAAAAGGGGAATTGTATCGCCCCTGGTGAAGGTCATAGGCGGCATTCGTAGTAGCAGGGCCTCGGTTTTTTGAGGCCTGTGCGACTTCCTACACTGTGTGCGCTCCCCATAGACAGGATAATTCAACAGGAACGAAAGCGCGAAGAGCTGTTCCGGTAACAGCATTGTAAGGAGAATCTCGCCATGGAAAGAAATATCGGATCCCGCCGTTCCACCAAGCCGGTCGTTTTGGCCCTTGTTGTCCTCTTCGGCCTGATGGCATCCTCGACAGGAGCGATGCAGAACTCGCAGAGGAAGCAGCCGCCGGACCCCAGGGTCACCACTCCCAAGGCTTTCTTCGGCTACAACATCGGCGACGACTACAAGCTCACACCCTGGCTCAGCCGCGAACTGGCCGGGGAAGGGCCGCGCAAGGGCATCGTGGACTATGACCGGGAGTTGCAGCGCACCTCGAACCGGGTGCGCGTCTTCTCGAACGGGACGAGCGAGATGGGGCGGCCGCTGATGCTGACGGTCATCACCGCGCCGGAGAACTGGGCCCAGATTGACAAATTCAAAGCCATCAATAAAAAAATGGCCGACCCCCGCCAGGTGGCCTCGGACGACGAGGCCAGGCTCCTGGCACAACAGGGCAAAGCGGTGTATTGGCTGGATGCCGGCATTCACGCCACCGAGCGCACCGGGGCGGAGACGTTGACCCAACTGAGCTATGAGCTGGCTTCGGGCCGGGACGAGTGGACGCTCAGTCTGCTCAAAGACGTGATCGTGGTGATCGAGGGCACCATTAATCCCGATGGGCTCGAGATCGTTACCGACTGGTACTATACCTATAAAGACACGCCCTTCGTGAGCTCTTCGCCGCCCTACTACAACAAGTACAACGGTCACGACGACAACCGGGACTTCATCCGCCTGTCGCTGAAGGAGAGCCAGGCGAGCACCCAGGCCCGCTTTGAGTGGAATCCCCTCATGTATACCGACCTGCACCAGGCCCAGGATCTGCTGTATTTGGGCATGTCGCCGGACCCTTCGAACTTTGCGGAAAACCCGATCTCCAACGCCGAGCTGGGGAGCATGTCCTTCTATGTCATCAGCCAGATGATCGCAGCGGGCTATAAGGGAGTCTTCACCTACGACTACGCGGACATGTGGGATCCCAGCTACAACCACATGTACACCATGATGCACAATGCCAATGGCTCGTGGTGGGAGCTGACGGGTGCGAGCTATGCCACTCCGCGCACCATCACGGGGGGCTCGCATGCGAACAGGCGTACATGGTTCAACCCGCAGCCATACACGGTGCCTCTGCAATGGCGCCTGATCGATGCCGTGAATCTGCAAAAAGACGCCATCAAGAACAGCCTGACCTGGATGATGCGCAACAAGAATGACCTGCTGTTCAACTTCTACCTGAAGGGCAAAAACAACATGGCAAAGGCATCCGGCGAGCCGCCCACCGCCTTTGTCATACCCGCCAAAGGCGGCAACAACGTTAATGTCACCGACCTGATCAATACGTTGCACGTAGCGCAGCACATCGAGGTGGATCGTGCTGCCGCCGCATTCACCGTCGATGGGCAGCAGTTCGCCGCCGGCGATTATGTGGTCCGCATGAACCAGCCGTACGGGCTTTATGCCAAGCTGTTGCTGACGCGCCAGGATTTCCCCATCAACGCCCTGGACCCGCGGAATAGAACCACCACCTACGACATGCAGGCCTGGACCTTGGGGCTGATGTCCGATGTGAAGGTAGCTGCCCTCACCTCCCCATTGCCGGCAGATCTGAGCCTGACTCCGCTCTCCGGCAAGTTGCCTTACGCGGGGACCCTGGCCGGTGTTGTGGCGGCTTACTATGCCGTCGAGCACCAGGCCAGCAATGGCTGGGCCGTGGCGTTGCCGCGGCTGTGGCAGGACCCGGACATGAGCGTTTCTCAGGCGGACGCATCCTTTACCGCTGCCGGGCACACCTTCCGGGCGGGCGATTTTGTGGTGCACACCAAGGGTACCCAGGCCGATCACGATAAGCTGAAGGCTCTGGTCCAGGAGACGGGCCTGACGGCCTACGCGATCAGCGGGGAGGTGCCTTCCGTAGCGCTACATGCCGTCAAGGTAGGGCTCCTGAAGCCTAACGGATCCACCATGCCCGAAGGCTGGACCCGCCTGCGCCTGGACCGCGCCGCCTTTCCTTACACTTCGTTGTCTGTCACCGACATATCAAGCGGCAACCTGGCCGGCTACAACGTCGTCATCATTCCATCCGTCTCTGCCAATGGCCTGATCAACGGCTCATCCGGAGGGAACACTCCTCCGGAGTACCGGGCGGGCATTGGTGCTGCAGGTGTGGCCAATCTGAAAAGTTTCGCTGAAAAGGGCGGCACTCTGGTCCTGATGGGCCAGGCCACGACTCTGCCTATTACGCAGGGCTGGGATATAGGTGTCAGCCAGGCCACAGTCCAGAGACCTGTCTGCAAAGGTTCGATCGTGCGCATCCGGGTGGACCCCACCTCGAAGGTCGGCTATGGCTACGACGTGGAGGAGGCATGCTGGTTCCTGGACAGCGGAACGCCGATTCTCATGAAAACGCCGGGCAGCAGGGCCCAGGTGGTAGCCGCCTACACGGAAAGAGGGGATCTACTGCTGAGCGGCTACATCGGCGGCGGTGATGTACTGCGGGGCATGGCCGCCATTGTCGAGGCCCCTCTGGGCGCCGGTCGCATAATCCTGCTTGCGCCCGATGTGCTGTACCGCTCCGAATCCACGGGCGATTTCATGTTCTTCTGGAATTCCCTGATCGCAGGCGCCAGATAAGCACTCTCGGAAAAAGTCCAACGCTGAGGACACAGAGCGCCACAGAAGACGCAATGCATGCTTAGTGCTGTGGTTCATGAATGCGGCGAGGTATTTTTCGGGACGCGGATGAACGCAGGCCAACGCGCCCGGGGCTTGCCGGCTTCTGCGGCCCGAAGGGCAGCGCTACGCGCTGATTGATTCTTCATCTATTCCGCGATGACCCATGCTATGTTTCTGCCGGCGGCAAGAAGCGATCTATAACCTAATTGTCAGGGAGCAAATGCGATGAGAGTCGAAGGCACCCCTCGCCGTTCCGCGTGGACTGTGCTGCTCGGAGTGAGTTTTATTCTGCTGGCCGCCCTCTTTACCCCGGCCCAGCAGATCACCGACACACGTGACCCGAAGCAGACCCAGGATGAAGAATTTGCCAAGCTCTACAAAGACTGGACGGGCGACTCGCGATACGGCAGCCCGCTCGTGGATCACCTGCCGCGCGTTGAGGGAATCCCGACGCCCAAGGACGTGCTCGGCTACTATATCGGCTCTCCACAGAAACTGACTTATTACGCGGACATGCTGAAGTTCTATCGTGCGCTGGCGGACGCGACGCCTCGTGTCAAAGTGGAAACCATCGGCAAGTCCGACGAAGGCCGCGAACTGATCGTGGTGTGGGTTTCCTCGGAAGAAAACATGAGGGCCTTGCAGCAGAACCGCGACAACCTGGCCAAGCTCGCTGATCCGCGCGGATTGACGGACGAGCAGATCCGGCAACTGATCGCGACGACGAAGCCGAACTACCATGTGATGGGCGGGCTGCACAGCGGCGAGACCGGCCCGTCGGAAATGCTGATGGAGCTCGTCTACCGGCTTGCCACGGAAACGTCAGCGTTCATCACTCAGATTCGCGACAACGTCTACGTGTCGATCACCCCGGCCGCCGACGCGGACGGGCGCGACCGCAACGTCGACTGGTTCTACCGCGGACTCGAAATGTCACAGGCTGCGGCCAGCCCTGCAACAGCGACTGGGCAGGCGGGGCCACCGGCCACCGCTGCCGGCACCACAGCAGGCGGCCAGGCCGGCGGCCAGCGTGGCGGACCGGGCGGCGGACCGGCTGGTGGCGGCATCGGAAGCCTTCCGTACTGGGGCAAGTACGTGTATCACGACAACAACCGCGACATTAACGTGGCACTGGTGCAGATGCGCGTGCTCACGGATTGGTATTACACTGCGCATCCGCCCATCATGCATGACCTGCACGAATCGATGTCCCTGCTTTACACTTACAGCGGCGGTCCTCCGCAGAATCCCAACCTGGATCCGCTCCTTTTCTTTGAGCTGCCCTGGTTTTCCGACTGGGAAGTGGCCCAGATGACCAAGTGGGGCATGCCAGGCGTGTACACGCATGCGTTCATGGACGGCTGGTCACCGGGCTATCTCGGATCGGTTGCCTACAATCATAACGGCATCATGAAAATGTACGAGACGCAATCAGGCCGTGACGGCGGCGCGGGAACCAGGGGTGGCGGCGCGGCCGGAGGTCCCCCCGCCATCGCGGCTGGTGAGGCCAGAGCGGGCGGCGCGGGCGGTGCCCGCGGTGGGGCTGCTGGACGTGGCGGCGCGGCAACCGGTGGCGGTGGTGCGGCCGCAGGTGCGGCGGGGGCAACAGCCGGCGAAGCAAGAGCCGGCGGTGCCGGAGGTGTGAGTGGGGCTCGCGGTGGGGCTGCCGGCCGAGGCGGTGCAGCTGCGGCAGGTGAGGCCGGAGCGGGCGGCACCGGCCGAGGCGGTGCAGCCGAAGCGGGCGGGGCACCGGTATCCCAGGGGGCGGGTAACCGCGGGGGTGCGCCCCAAATCGGCGACCGCGGCGGCGCAACCCCGGGCGGCGGTCGCGGAGGCGGCGAGCCGACCGGCCGTGGCGGGACGCAGGATCGCGAGTGGTATCGCGGCCTTCCCGTGCCGCCCAACGCGGCGGCCACGTTCAGCCGGCGCGATAACACAAACTACATGGAAACCGGCATCCTGTCATCGCTGCAGCTCACGGCCATGTTTCCCAACATCATCGTCGAGAACTTTTACATCAAATCCAGGAATTCGATCGAAGAGGGCAAGACCAAGGCGCCGTACGGCTACGTGATTCCGGTCCAGCGGGACATGACCAGGGCGGCCGAACTCGTCAGGATTCTGCGCATCCAGGGCATCGAAGTCGGGCTGGCGACGAGCGAAATCAAGGTGGGGGACATCACGTTTCCGGCGGGCTCCTATGTCATCAAGCGCGATCAGCCGTACGGCCGCCTCGCCAAGAACCTGCTCGAGAAACAGGTCTATCCGGATTCGAGGCTGGCCACTTACGACGACAGCGGCTGGACCATGGGTCTCGAGATGTTGGTGGATGTAAAGGAAATTGCCGATCCCGCCATTCTGAAAGCAGCGACGGCACCGGTCCCGCAGGTCGTGCTCAAAGGAAAGATCACGGGTGCCGGCACGGCCGGCCTCGCAGTCGCGCACTACGGCTCGAACAACATGATTTCCTTCCGCTACAAGCTCAAAGCGGTCCCGATGAAGATCGCGGAAAAGAGCTTCACGGCGGAGGGCGTCGAGTTCCCGGCGGGATCCTTCGTCGTCACCGGGCCGGTCGGCGCGGATGTGCGCGCGGCCATAGAGGAGTTCGGATTGACAGCAGCGGCGCTGTCCGAAGCGCCTTCGGTGCCGATGCACGACGCCGAGGCGCCCCGCATCGCGATCTACTCCCAGTGGAGCGGCACGCAGGACCTCGGCTGGTACCGGCTCACATTCGACAATTTCGGCATCCCGTATGACCTCATCTTCAAGGAGCAAGTGAAGCAAGGCAACCTGCGCGACAAGTATGATGTCATCCTGATGGCCGCCCAGAACAACATCAACCGGCAGTCGGTGTTCCAGCAGCCGGCCGCTCGCCCGCAGCCCTACCAGAAGAGCGACAAGTACAAGTTCCTGGGCATGTACGGGGAGACACCAGACATGTCGGGCGGCTTCGGCCAGGAAGGCATCGACGCATTCGCGAAGTTCCTGGAGTCCGGCGGCACCTTGATTGCGGCGAGCGGAGCGATCCGGTTCCCGATCGAGTTCGGATGGGCCCACACAATCGACGCGGAACAGGTCACCGGCGTCACCGCACAGCGCCCGATCGTGCAGGCGGAGATCCTGCGGCCCGATCACCCGATCTTTTATGGGTACGCGGACAAGACGATCCCGATCAAGTATGTCGGCGGAACCGTTCTGCGCGTGGGGGTGGCCGACCAGGCCAACATCCTCGGCCGCTACGTCGGCGGCGACGCATCGGTCCTGAGCGGCCTGATGGTCGGCGCCGACAACCTGCGGCTTAGGCCATTCGCCGTCGACGTCCCCAACGCCAACAACGGCAAGGGCCGCGTGATCCTGTTCGCCAACAACCCGATCTATCGCTGGCAGAACCACGGCGAGTTCAACATGATCTTCAACTCCATCTTGAACTGGCATTACGTTCCGCCTCCGCCGCCCCTCACACCAGCCGCAGGAAGCGGGCGCGGCACCGGACCGGGAGGCCAATGATATGAGACAATTATTCTGGTCGTTGGCAATGGCCAGCTTCGTTTTGATGAGTTCATCTGTGATTATGGCAAGAGCCCGTGTGGGCCATGGCAATGAACAGGCATCATATGATGCGATTATTAGACGATATTTCAGCGACTCAACAAACCGAGGCAATCAAGAGGAGTTTTTTAAGCTCTTTGCGACGCTGCCCCCCTCGCGTCGAGTCGAATTATGGCTCAGAGACGAGAAGGAAAATCCCTTGGATGGGGGAAACATAAGAGATGTAATGATAATTCAGGGTTTGGATTGCGTGCCCTGCCTGATGGACATTTGCCTAAGGCGAAGAAACGAGGACCGAGCGCTCGCCATGCATCTCTTAAGCGAGATGGATCGATTCGTAGCAATGAAGGACGCTCCTTTGAGGCTAGATTTCGGAACAGTGCGAGATTACAGCCGTCGCGATTCCAAGGAACGAGGGTGGAACGGAGGCATGGTAGATAGATTCATGCAATTGGATGGACGTAGGATAGGAATTCAGGCGAAGGATCTGCTTTACGGAATCGCTGAACAAGAGAAGGATGAAGATCTCCGTGTTTTTGCCCGTGAGGAGATCGGACTCTTATATGCTGATCTGAGGAAGGCCTCGCTGTCCGAATTGGTTGAGCGTTGGAAGTCCCTCATCACAAAAGTAAGTACCTCCTTTGTCAGGAAACCATTATACTCCAAGGATACCAGTGAATTGCGGCAGCTCAGACGAGTCCTGATGGAATCCGCGAGGGAGTTAATCCCTGTGATGACGAACATCCTTTCTAACGACGGCAGTGCAGCGATCCGCAACTCAGCTTTTGACTTTCTAATGAGAGCAGATGTAGAGGGTATTCGACTACGCCGGCTGCCGGAGGGACGTGAGGCTATCAGGATGATGCGCCAGGCGTTGGCGTCAAAAAGACTAAGACCTGAAAACCAAACGCAAGATGCGCAGTACTACATTTGGCAAAGTCTGGCCGCTCAGGTGTTTGATGATGAGGAGTCGATTGCGGATTTCATGTTTAGGTATGTAATCGGTGAAGCATTCAGAGTCTATTGCGGCGAGGCAACTACGATACCCACGGACCCAACTAAGGCTGTGCCCAAGATCACTCCTGAGATGAAGCGGTTTTTCTCATACCTGACGGCCGTAGATCCCTCCTATCCGAGCTGGGAGTACACTATTGATGGCATCGATGGCGCAGATGCAATCCTGCATTCGCGTTTCAAACAGAAGATAACGCGATACTATGAGTGCTGGAAACAGTTCAAAGCCAATCAGTTTGTTGTTCCTCAAGAGAAGCTGGACCCGGAATTGCTAAACCTTAAAATGCCGATTGCTGAACCCACGAAAAAAGTCGGCAAGGATGGCACTCCCCGCTGAAGCCACGGTCCTGCGATGCGGCTTGGTGGCCCGACATGAGGAGGCGCTGCGGAGCTTGCATCTCAAATTCCACGCCCTTGGCGATACCTTTGGCAAGCAAGCATAAGAAAGCCCCTTCGGGCGGATCGGGGACGGACCAGGGGAAGTGCCTGAAAGCTCGGAGGATAAGGTTCGGCAGAGGCCTCACGGACTTACTTAGCCGCGGTTTTTGCCCCTGTTTTCTGGTTTTAAGGTCTTGGTCGTGGCGGGACGCCTCGGCAACAAGCATTCACCCGGCAAGCTTTGCTGCAAATCCGGTGACCGGAAGACGAGCCCAATATTAGGATCCGTCTTTCCGCCAATTCCTTTCGTTTTTTCTCAGTACCGCGACCGGCCTCGACAAATCGCCCTCTGAGAAGCCCCAGGACCGTTGATCTCCCGAGGGTCCATATCCAGGATACCTCCTCGATCGAAGCATTTTTCGGGATCGTGATGAGTGAGCCTCCGATACATTCCATGAGGTGTGCAGCGTCAAGCTCTTTCTGCAGGTGAGCGGACTCTCACATAGACGGTGGCAACGACGGCAACACACGCGGCCGGGAAATAGGGGACGGCACCCGTTTAGGAAATAGGGGAAATAGGGGACGGCACCCGTTTAAGAATTAAAAGGCTACATAGCCCATTTTATATTTGATGACGTTCTGGAATCGGCGCCGGACCAGGCGAAGTCTTTCTGATGGGAGGCATGAGCATCAGGGAGGGCCTACGAGTCGGGCTTGCGATCGATTTTCGGCCCTATTATTTAGTGCCAAGTAAGAAACGTGGACACCCATTATTTCTATGCATTTCTGAGCCTCAGCGGCAGGAGCTGAGATTTAGGGTTGAGGAAATGCGCGGCGACAATTGGGTGAAACAAATCCGCTGGATCAGACTGGTTGGGCTGTCACTGGCGGGTGTGGAGGACATCGTAGAAACGATGCCGAAATCGGTCGGGCGGCTTAAAGCAGATCTGTAGAGGATCGCACTGCTGGGTGCAAATGGCGTCAGGCCAATTGCAGCGGCGAGGATGCGAAGGCGGCTCGTGCCGTCGCCTCGCCTTGGAGCCAGCGCCTGCCGAGCTGATCTGCGAAATTATGTAGATTGGAAACCAGGCCGGCGGCGAGACGGAATTTGGATCCGAAGCGGGAGACGGTTTCAAGCCACGCGTCGGGATGGGCACCGATCCGCAGCAGCATCGGCGCAAGATCCGCATCGATGGCTCCCCGTTTATCCGACCGCGTCATCCGCCCCGACTTGTCCACCAGATCGAAATATTCGGCTGGAGTCATCTGCAGAATGCCGCGGCGTCCGGAT